>CADBPL010000322.1 GCA_902796535.1 Oscillospiraceae bacterium | reverse complement strand
TTGTAGGCGTAGCCCTGCCCTTCGGTGATACCGCTCGTATAGAAGCGGAATTCCGGCTTGGTCAGCGCCATGAACGAAGCGCCCGTGGCCTTGCCCGTGGCGTCGCTGAATCTTGCGCCGGTGTAGGCCTGAACCGCCGAGAAATCGAGGTCGTCAGCGGTCGTGATCTGCGTGCCGGCATAATTGAACGCAGCCTTGGCCGCCTTGCCGTATTGCAGAATGGCTTTGGTAAGGTTCCGCTCCGCTGCTTCCGCGTCATTTTTGTTGCTCAGCGTCTGGGAATAAGCCATGATGGAGGTTGTGAGCGGCTGAGGATCGCCGTCGATCGTCACAACGATCTCATCCGCGATCTGCGCGGGCGCCATTTCGATCGTGTAATCGTACACGCCTTCCGTGCCGGAAGCGACGGCTTCGGCGTCACACGCGTTGCCTGCGAGCGTGATGCTCACGTCATCCGGCGTCTTGCCGCGCGTGCCGAGGTCGAGCGACAGGGTGATCGAAATCTGGTCGTCGATCGTCACGAACTGCTGGTCATTCGGACTGTTGGGGTCTTCAACATACTGTGCATAGTACGTAGCGGCTGACGACGCGGTGCTCGCCGTCAGTTTTGTGCCGCCTTCGGCAGCCGTATACCAGCCGTCGAAGAGATAGCCTTGTTTTTTGGGAGCAAGGAAGGTGGTGCCGAGCGCATCGCCGCTGAAAAGGTACTCCGTTTGATTTGCCGTAGAACCGGCAACGTTTCCGCCGCAGAGGTTGTACGTGATCCGCACGGGGTTGGTATACCGCCACAAACCCCAAAATCCTTCTTGTGACGTGCAATTAACCGTATTGCCCTCATGACCGACAATCAAAAATGCGGTTCTCGGCTCGCCGGACGTGATGTCGATTGTATAATCCTTATCATAAAACGAAGTATGGCCTGTCCAGGATTTTCCCGTTGCGCCTATGCTGGCCATGCTCGTACCGCTGCCTTTTTCGTAGCCGTAGTGCATGACGTAGTCGATGTTGTTCCAATTCCGGGTAGAGTACTTGATCACAGAACGGATCAGCTCCGGCATATGGACTGTGATCGTGCCGTCCTTGTTGTTATCCACGGTGATATACGACTCGAGGTTCACAACGGCGGAGTTTTCTTCCCAATAAAAATGCGAAACCGGGTCGCTTGTGCCGACGAAGTTATTCGTGACGCTTGCACAATTCGCGTCCGGAATGGTAATGACCACATTGTCGGTGGGCGTTCCGGAAACGGTGATCACGCCGTTGGAAAACGCTGCGGTGACGCCGTTCACGGTCGTTGACGTGAAGGAGGAGCTGAAGTAGTATCCGCTCTGCGGTGTGAACGTCAGGCTTGTCATGGCGTCTCCGGCCGACACGGTCTGCGTCACGCTTTCACCGGGAGCCGCCGCCGCGTGTGCGCCGCCGTTCACGGTCACGGTGTAGGTAGGCGTTGCACTGGGAACAGCAACATAGAAAGCCATTTCGAAGTTGCCGTATCCAAAATCAGTCTCATAATCGCCACCGGTCGGATGGCAATCCCGAAAAAGATAGTATGTTCTTGCGTCCAATCCCATACCCAAAGCCGTTGAATCCGGCTCCGACACGGTATACGCGTCGCTGCCCAGAAGATGTCCATTGTAAAACACATAAAGGTCGTAAAGTTCGACAGAGTCTGCATTTCTGTAAATCGTAAAGGCCTCGGGGTTTCCAACATCGAACATGAATGCAGGCGAGTCGCTCTCCAGCACGGTTGTCATGCTGTTCTCGTCCGGTACCAAGATCGGCACATTGGATACAAAGTAGTTTTCAAGCTGAGGATGCGGTAAATGATAGGTGTAGTCGGCGGCATTGTATGCGGGCGCCGCGGCATTGACCGCCATTGCCAGCGTGCCGAACGCCAGCAGAAGCGCCAACAACAGCACCAGCACTTTTTTAGGTGTCTGCATGGGGAATTATCTCCTTTCATGTACGCGTACCGCTTACAGCCTGTACGCGCCGTGTAAAAAATGGAATTTGTTCGCCGCAAAACAGATCGGAACGCTATACGCCCGTTCTTTCCGTAACGAACCGGGAACTATATAACTCTGTCGATTTGGGTCTGCCCGCTGACCACTTGATTTTTGAAAAACCAACGGGTATTGGCTGAAAACAGCCAAACAAACCGGCAATTGTTACCAAAAACACAACGTATATTCTTAAAAGGAAACACAATAAGGAATATACAAGCGTTTACGCCTCATTATATCCCACCCGCGCGTGGAAAGTCAAGTCTTATACAGCAATTTAAGGCAAAAAATTTCATCTAAAAACCGCCTGTTTCTGATCGAAACAGGCGGTTTTTAATTGATGATCAGATGCCGTTGTTGAGGTCTTTGAGAAAGTCGAGGAGGCCGTCGGTGTTTGTTTCAAAGCTGTTGCCGACGGAGTCAAGCTCGCCTTGCGGATCGCCGGACGCGGCGATGACGTCTTCCACTTCAAAGCAGA
>CADBPL010000321.1 GCA_902796535.1 Oscillospiraceae bacterium | reverse complement strand
TCTGACTCTCCTGCTCAGTCTGACTCTCCTGCTCAGTCTGACTCTCCTGCTCAGTCTGACTCTCCTGCTCAGTCTGACTCTCCTGCGCTGTCTGGCTTGCCTGCCATTCAGCCAGCGTGGAGGAACCCTCTGTAACTACGTGGGAGAAGAAGAAATCCTTGCGTTCGGGGGTATTGATGACGGTGACGGGCTTGATCTGGTTGAGCACCACGCCCTTGCCGCGCAGATAGTCCTGATAATCGGTATAGGTCTTTTCCTTGAGGAACAGGACCTCGGGGTCGTTGAGCATGCCCCAGCGGCGGTATTTGAAATACTTCTCGTTGGTCTCTTTCAGTTCGTCGTCGAGCGTTGCGATCATCTTTTGACGGGTCTCTTCATCCGGCAGGGTCTCCGGCTCGGTGAGCATACAATAGCGCGGCGGATTGGTGGAATAATCGGCATAGAAGCTGTAAGCTTTTAACGCAACGCCGCATTTTTCCCCTGTGGCGACCGCAGCGGCGTCGACCATCTGGGTCGTCGTCTTTTCGTTGGCAACGTTCATGCTCAGGTTCTGGCGGTAAAGCAGCTCCACACGCGGTGTATTATTATACATCCCGGTCACCTGCACCACGTCTTCCATCTTGTAACGGTACAGGCCGGACAGATTGGAAACCACCAGCTCATAATCCTTGCCGACTTCCAATTCGTCGATCAGCAGAGGCGTTTCGCTTTCGTTGGCTTTTTCTCCGTCCTCCTCCATGGGCAGGAATTCAAAGAAAACGCTGTGCGGCAGCAGGCAATAGTCGTTGCAGTTGAGCTCGACCGGCGCGGCAAAAAAGCCCTCGGCGGCAGCGTAGCCCATGTTGTGCAGCGGCAGATCGCCGACGTATTTGCGCAGCTTTTCGATATAAACCTCGAGCGTGGAGCCCATCATGCCGTAGCCCCAGGTGAGCTTCGGCCAGATGCGCGGCGCAATGGGATCGTCGAAGCCCTTTTCAAATTCCTTGCGCAGCTCCATGGCGCGGGCCGGATTGGGCTTGAACATTTTGGCATATTTTGCGCGCAGGTCGGGCGTGCACTTAACGTCGGGGTTGACAATGCCCTTTTCAATGTCGTCGCAGAGCATCTGCCAGTTATCCTGCAAATAATCAAACATTGTGGTCAGCAGCGTGACGACAATGGAGCCCAAATAGCTGACCTTGCGGTTTTCGAGCGCGAAGCGAAGCTGGAAGTAAGAGGTGTCGATCAGCTCTTCATGCTCGGGGCAAAGCAGTGAATAGGGCGAGGTACAGAAAAAGCGGATGATCGGCGCAAGATAGGTCAGCGGGATCTGCGCGGCGCCGTTGCACTTTTTGCCGTCAGCCAGCGGGTGGCCCGAAAGCACGAGCACCAGCGGGCCCATGGAGGCAGGCAGCTTTTTGCCGCGTTCCTTGAGCCAGCGCTGCGCCACCGCCACGCTGACGGAAAAGCCGATGCACTGCATCTTCCACAGATCGCTCACGCTCTTGGGCAGGATCTTCGGCTTGCCGACGGAACCGGACGACGAACAGTAACGAACGTTGCGGCCGGAGAACATCAGCCTGTCTTCCTTGTTGTTGATCATACGGTCAACGTAAGGCTCATAATCGGCATACGTGGAAAGCGGAACCTTTTCCTGATACTCCTTCACGTCTTCGATCGCGCCGAGATTGAGCTTTTGGCCAAGCTCGCAGTTCTTGTTGCGGCGCAGGATCTTGCCCAGCAGCTTCTTCTGCGCCTTCATGGGGTCTTTGGTGAAATGGTCGATCTCCCAAAGTGAAATATTACCCAGAAAAACGCCAAGATCGGAAAAATGCATTTTTCATCACTCCTTTGCCTGCATATCTTACACTTTTATTTCCAAATTGTCAACAGTCTGCAAAAATTGTATGAAAAATGTAAATTTTTGTTTGAAAATAGCATTGACACACCTTTATAAGTATGTTATACTGTGTTCAATCTTAAAAGGAGGATTTTCAGAAAATGAAAACGAAAAGAATCATCGCGCTTTTCCTGACGGTTACGCTTTTGTTCGGCTGCTTTTCCGTTTATGCAAACGCCGCTAAAAAGCAGAAAACATACGTAGCCGCCATGTACGTCTGCCAGATGGACAGAAACCACAGTCTGGACGGTCACACCTGGATCTACATCAAGAACCTGTCCGACTCCACCCTTAAGGTCGGCTGCTACAGCCTGCCGAAGGGTCAGGGCGTTTCCATCGGCACCTTCGGCTACTCCATCGTCGGCCCTTACGACGGCAGCAGCCCCAAGGGTCTTTACTACAACGCCGAAGGCTACCGCTACAACAAAGCCAACACCTTCACTTTTGCTTACCTCGAAAAGCAGCTGACCGCCAAGCAGCTGGCCACGGTCAGCAACAAGATCCTCAACTCCAACTCCTGGTCTTACTTCCGCAACTGCACCTGGTCGGCGTTCCGCATCTGGAACTCCGTTCCCGGCAAGTTCTGCCCCTATCTCATGTCTCCGCTCTTCGCAAGGCTTTCCATCCTGATCTACCGTTCCCACAAGAGCGACGGCTTCAGACTTTACAACCCCAAGCCGGATCAGATCTGGAAGCAGGTCGGCAAAGGCAAGAGCGCCTATCTCATCAAGTGTGACGCTTCCGTACCGAAGCCCGCCGCAGAAGAAGTCGAAGCCGACGAATAAGCCCTTCAGCCCTGGATGGCTTTGCCTTCAGGGCTTTTTTCTGTGTATTGCCTTCAAGTGTGACCCGCCCGCAAGGCGCGTTATCATAAAAGCATTATATTTTTTGTGAGGTGTTGTTCCTATGAATCTTGAAAAACTGATCCGAAACAAACAGCAGTCCGCGCAGTACATGATCGATGAGATCACGCACATCTGCAAAGACATGCCCAAGCGCGACCCCGGCTCGGAGGGCGAAAAAATCGCCTGTGAGTACATGGCGGAAGTTCTGAAAAAAGACTGCGGCTGTGAAAAAGTCACCGTGGAACCGTTCAAAGAAAACCCCGGCTCTTTTTACGGCTGGCTCTATTTCACCATCACCTTTGTGCTGCTCGCGATCTGTTCCCTGTTCTTCTTCTCCCCGCTGGTGAGCATCGTGCTCATCATCGCCGGTCTTGCCATTGCGCTGGCTCAGTTCGGCACCTACAAAAAGCTGGTTGATAAGTGCTTCCCTGAAAAAACCGGCCACAACGTCACGGCGATCAAAAGCTGCACCGGCGAGGTCAAGCGCCGCATCTTTTTCAACGGTCACCCCGACGCAGCGTGGGAATGGCCCGTCAACTACGCGCTGGGCGGCGTCGGCTTTGAAAGCCACGCCATCATCGGCGGTCTGGGCGCCGTTTATTTTCTGGTGCTCTCCTTCATTCAGCTTTTCTCCAACGGCGTCATGGGCGGCCTGAGCGCCGACTCCGGGCTCAAAAAGTGCGCCCTGTGGGGCCTGATCTTCGTGCCGTTCCTGGTCGGCCTTTACTTCATGTGGAACAAAAAGCGCGTGGTCGACGGCGCGAACGACAACCTGTCCGGCTGCTATATGGGCATCGCCCTGCTCAAAGCGCTCAAAGACGAAGGCATTACGTTTGAAAACACCGAAATCGGCGTGATCCTGACCGGTTCCGAAGAAGCCGGCCTGCGCGGCGCCAAGGCGTGGTGCGAAGCGCATAAAGGCGAATTTGACGATGTGCCCACGTTCATCTTTTCTTACGACACGATCCACGATCCGAAATACTTAATGACCAACTACCGCGACCTCAACGCCACGGTCAAGGCCGATAAGGACGTTTCCGACCTGTTCATGGAAGCGTGTAAGGAACTGAACATCAAATGCCTCAAGGGCATGGTGCCCCCGCTGGGCGGCGCGACCGATTCCGCCGCGTTCGCGCAGGCCGGGTTCCGCGCCACGGGCATCACCGGGCTGAACCACAAACTGGAAAACTACTATCACACCAGACGTGACACCTACGACAACATGAACAAAGACGGTCTGGCCGATTGCTATGCCGCAAGCGTCAAGGTGCTCGAAATGTTCGACGCCGGCGCCAAGCAGTGATCCCTCTCACCTGACCCGAAAGCACGCCGTGATCTCACCGATCGCGACGTGCTTTTTTTCAGTTTAATGTTATTGTACTAAATTTTAATGATATTTTAAGTATTTCAGACAATACTCTTGACAAAATGGTAAAGAAATACTATATTTGGTGTAAGCGCGGAGATTCTGTGCTAAATAATCTACAAGGAGTTGGAAACCGTGAAGAAACTACTTTCAACGGTGCTCGCTGTGTGCATGATCCTCGGCTGTATCGCAGTCGGCTTCACCGCTCAGGCAGCAACCGAAGCCGACCTCCAGAACGGCATCAACGCGGCCATTAACGGCAGCGGTGTGTACACCTGGACCGGCGGCAACATCAACCTGACGAAGCCCCTGACCATTAACGGCAACGTGAAGGTCGACTTCAAGGGCGCAACCATCAAAGGCGCACCCCATCAAAACACCATCGCCATCAACGGCGGCAATGTTGAACTGATCAACGCCGATATCGAAGGCATTGACGCTGCTTATGACGGCATCGTCGGCTTTGTCAAAGAAGTCACCGGCGCTCACCCCACCGTCAACATCGGCAACGCCAACGTCACCCTGACCAATCTGGTCGTCACCGGCGCTTACATCACCGTTTACGGCACCGGCGAAGAATTCCCGATGAGCGACGCGATCTCGATCTGGGGCGCAAACGGCGTGGTCAACCTGAACAACGTGCGCGCGTTCGGCAACGTCGGCGTTGACAACAAGCGCGGTTCCAAGGTCAACGTGACCGAATGCATCATCGGCGGCACCATCGATGATTTCGGCGACAAGAAGAACGTTTCCTATGCGGACGGCACCGTGCAGTACGCCGGCTATGACCTGCTGGTGGAAGCGCTGGCCGATTATATCACCCTCACCCCCGGCGAAGAGGATCTGCTTTTCAAATTCTTTGACACCGTGTTTCAGGTAACCGCTTCTGTCAAAGCGCAGGAATTTGTTGAACCGACCTACAACTACAACGCGGACACCGACACGCTGACGGTCACCGCCAAGGCCGATCCAAGCTACGGCGCAACCAAATACAAATGCGCTTTCGATTACCTCTATGTGCCCAAGACCGTTACGCTCAATGACGAAACCAAGGGCGTCACGCAGGATTTTGTCAAGACCGGCGACCTGACCTACACGGCCACCTTCACCGATGTTCCCGGCGGCGTCGATTACAACGTCTACCTGAACTACAAGCTCGGCATCGACATCGGCAGCGACGCGCAGAAAGCGGTCGACGATGCTTACGCCATGGTGAAAGCCCTTGTCAACCAAGTTCCCGGCATGATCCTGAAAGCCGACGATATGCTCAACGCCGTCATCAACACCTACCTCACCGGCGAGCAGGGCTACGCCACCCTCCTGTGGAACCTCTACAATCAGCAGGGCGCTCTGGAAGCGCTGCTTTCCGACCTTTCCGCTGACGAGCAGGCCAAAGCCAGAGCCGACATCAAAGCGATCCTCGGCCCGATCTTTGACGTTTGCGGCATTGAGCTGAGAGCCGGCAACGACACCGAATCCACGCTCTATAAAGCGATCGCCGCCGTCAGAAAAGGCACCGCCACTGACCAGCAGATCAATCAGGTCAAAATCATGACCGCCAACACCACCGCCACGTTCGGCAGCATCCTGAACTCCACCGTCGGCACGGGTCTTGGCAAGGGTATGCTCGGCTCCTTCCTCAGCTACTGGAACACGGCCAGAGACCTTGCCGTGAAGAACGGCGCCTTCAACGATCTGAAGGGGCTTGGCGAATACTTCGGCGCCAATTATGATTCGTTCTACAACAGCTTCCTGATGGGCAGAGTGAAGCCCTGCCTGGACAAAGTTCTCAACCTCCTCGGCGATGACGGCAACTACGTGGTCGGCATCCTGGCCGATAAGGGCATCGACCTGAACAGCTTCGGCGATCTTGCCGGCATGGTCGACCTGGCCTTCTCCTATGCGGAAAAAGCCTACACTCACCCGTCCTTCACCAGCATCATCAACAAGTACGGCAGCCTGGTTCCCTCGCTGTGCGGCACCTACCTTGAAAAGGCCTACACCATCGCCTCGAACCCCGAAACCTACTTTGTGTTTGAAACCGACGGCAATCTGATCGAAGGGTTTGATTTCGTTCAGGAAACCAACTACACCACCGAGCCTGACGAAGATATGGTCAAGGTCACGGTGAATGTTTACGGCCCCGGCCAATACAAAGTGAACAACACCGCCTACGCCACCACGCAGGTGTTCAACGTGCCCATGGGCGGCAGCTTCAGCGTTGCTCCGGTGGAGCTGGGCGCGGACGCGCTGT
>CADBPL010000320.1 GCA_902796535.1 Oscillospiraceae bacterium | reverse complement strand
TCGCGCAGGGTCTTCACAAAGCTCTTGTCGTAAAGCCCGAAGCCGGTGAAATGCTCGATCTGCTGCACGTCGCTCATTTTTTTGATCACCTTGTAATAAAGCGAACGCAGGGCGTACATGATCTTGCTTTCTTTCGATTTGGTTTTTACGCCGATGACCAGCTTGTAGCCGTTTTCCCATTCCTTCACAAACTGCGGGATCAGCTCGGGCGGATCCTGAAAATCCGCGCACAGCGTGATGCAGCATTCGCCGCTGGTCTGCGTGATGGCGTAATAGGGGCTGTTGAACTGCCCGAAGTTGCGGCAGTTGAAGATCGCTTTTACGTTTTTATCCTCCTGGCAGATCTGGCGCAGGATGGCTCGCGTCTGATCCTGCGACTTGTTGTCGATGAACAGGATTTCATAGTCATACTGCGGCAGATTCTCAACGAATTGCTGCCTGACCGCCTCATAAATGGCGCGCACGTTTTCTTCCTCGTTATAACAGGGGATCATTACGGAAAGCCGCTTTTTGTCTGCCATGGTTCTTACTCCTGTGAAACAGCTTCGATTATCGTTTTGGCCATGTAGTCGATCATTTCATCGGTCATGCCGGGGTAAACGCCCACCCAGAACGTGTCGTTCATGATGCGGTCGGTGTTGGTCAGCTCGCCCGCAATGCGGTAGCCTGAGCCGGCCTTGCGCATTTCATCAAAGCACGGGTGCTTGGTCAGGTTGCCGGCAAACAGCATTCTCGTCTGCACGCCGTGCGCTTCGATATAGGGCACGACCTTTTTGCGGTCGACCCCTTCGGCGCAGGTGAGCAAAAAGCCGAACCAGCTCGGGCGGCTGTTCTCGCAGGGCTCCGGCAGAATCAGCTTGCCGGCGGCGCCTTCCAGCGCGGCGCGCAGCCGGTCGAAATTGTGGCGGCGCTTTTCGACAAAGCCCGGGAATTTTTCAAGCTGCGCACAGCCGACGGCTGCCTGCAGGTCGGTGGCTTTGAGGTTGTAGCCGAAGTGGGAATAAACGTATTTGTGATCGTAGCCGAAGGGAAGTTCGCCGTATTGGCGGTCAAACCGGTGGCCGCACAGATTATCCTGCCCCGAGGCGCAAACGCAGTCGCGCCCCCAATCGCGCATGGAGCGCATGATTTTGGACAGCAGGGGGTTGTCGGTGTAGACCGCGCCGCCTTCGCCCATGGTCATGTGGTGCGGCGGGTAGAAGCTGGAGGTGCCCAGGTCGCCGAACGTGCCGGTGAAGCCCTCGCGCCCCTCGAGCGTGTAGCGGGAACCCAGCGCGTCGCAGTTGTCTTCGATCAGCCAGAGGCCGTATTTGTCGCAGAGGGCTTTGACCGCCTTGATGTCGAACGGGTTGCCCAGCGTGTGCGCGAGCATAACGGCCTTGGTTTTGCCGCTCACAGCCTGTTCGAGCGCGGCCACGTCGATGTTATATTGCGGAATGGTCACGTCCACAAACACGGGCACGGCGCCGTATTGGATCATCGGGGTGACGGTGGTCGGGAACCCGGCGGCAACGGTGATCACCTCATCGCCCGGCTTCACGGCGCGTTCGCCCAGCAGGGGCGAGGTCAGCGTCATGAACGCGAGCAGGTTGGCGCTCGAGCCGGAATTGACCAGCGCGCAGTATTTGACGCCGAGATAATCGGCAAGGCCTTTTTCAAATTTGTCGGTGTACCGCCCGGCAGTCAGCCAGAATTCCAGCGCGCTGTCGACCAGATTCACCATTTCGGCGGAATCGTAGACGCGCGAAGCGTAGGAAATGCGCTGACCCGGTTCAAAGGGCGGCTTTTGGTTGTGGTAGGCGTCGCAGTAATCCGCAACAGCCTTCAGTATTTCTTCTCTGGCTTCTTTTTCGCTTTTCATATTTTATATCTCTTTTCCGAAAAACTCATTGATCTGTTCGTCCATTTTGGCCGCGGCGTCGCCGCCGTCGGCATAAACCGCCGTCCATTCCACCGCTTTTTCCACGGCGGTCTGCGCGCTCCAGCGCGGCGCCCAGCCGAAAGCGGCTTTCAGCCTGGCACAGTCCAATTTCAAAAAGTTCGCTTCGTGCGGCCCGTCTTTTTTGAGGCATTCAAACGTCATTCCCTTGCCCCACGTTTCGCAAAAGATTTCGGCAAGCCGCCCGGTCGTCAGGCAGTCGCTTTCATTCGGGCCGACGTTATAATAACCGGCTGCCGCCATGTCGTCGTATTGCGCGGCGGCGATCATCAGGTAGGCGTAAAGCGGGTCGAGCACATGCTGATAGGGGCGGATGGAATTCGGGTTGCGCAGCACGATGGGCTTGCCTGCCATGGCGGCGCGCACACAATCGGGGATGATGCGGTTGTCGGCAAAATCGCCGCCGCCGATGACGTTGCCGGCGCGCGCGGTTGAAACCGCCACGCCCGCCTTGTCAAAAAACGAGCGCTTATAGCAGTGCGTAACAAGCTCCGAGCAGGATTTGGAGTTGGAATAAGGGTCAAAGCCATCGAGCGGCTCGTTTTCGCGGTAGCCCCAGCACCACTCGTTGTTTTCATACACCTTGTCGGTGGTGACGTTGAGCACCGATTTGACCCCGCCGGTCACGCGCACGCATTCCAGCAAATTGACCGTGCCCATCACGTTGGTTTCATAGGTGTATTGCGGCTGTTCATAAGAGGTCAGCACGATGGGCTGCGCGGCTAAGTGCAGCACGATTTCCGGCTGTGCCTTTTGGAAGGCGTCGAGCAGGGCGGCGTAATCGCGCACGTCGCCGATGACCGAGGTCATTTTTCCGGTCAGATCGGCCAGCTCAAACAGATTCGGCCGGGTGGGCGGCTCGAGCGAATAGCCCGTCACCACTGCGCCCGCGTTGACCAGAATACGGCTCAGCCACGTGCCCTTGAAGCCGGTGTGGCCGGTCAGAAACACGCGCTTGCCTTTGTAAAAAGACAGATCAAACATGGCGTTCTCCTTTTGGTCTGTTATTTCCAGCATTTCCAGGGGGCAGTGCCTTCAGCCCACAGCTTTTCGAGCAGTTGTTTGTCTCTGAGCGTGTCCATGCACTGCCAGAAGCCGTAATGCTTGTAGGCGCCGAGCTGATCACGGCGGGCGGCCTCCTCCAGCGGATACTTTTCAAACACGGTGCTGTCGCCTTCGATCAGATCAAAAATTTCCGGTTCCAGCACCATGAAGCCGCCGTTGATGAAGCTGCCGTCCTGCGCGGTTTTTTCGCGGAATTCGCGCACGCCGTTGTTTTCGTCAATGTCCAGCACGCCAAAGCGCGCGCTCAGGCGAATGGCGGAAAGGGTGGCCATGCGGCCGTTCGACTTGTGGTATTCGACGAGCTTATTGATGTCGATGTCGGAAACGCCGTCGCCGTAAGTGAGCAGGAACGTTTCGTCGCCGATGTATTTTTGAATGCGCTTGATGCGCCCGCCGGTCATGGTGTTCAGCCCGGTGTCGACGAGCGTGACCTTCCACGGCTCGGAGAAGTTGTCGTGCACGGTCATTTTGCCGTTTTTGCTGAAGTCAAAGGTCACGTCGCTTCTGTGCAGAAAATAATCGGCAAAGAATTCTTTGATGGTGTGCTGCATATAACCGCAGCAGATCACAAATTCATTGAAGCCGTAGTGGGAGTAGGATTTCATGATATGCCAGAGGATCGGCATACCGCCGATCTCGATCATCGGCTTGGGTCTGAGGTGGCTTTCTTCGCTGATCCTTGTGCCGAACCCGCCGGCCAGAATGACAACCTTCATAGGGATCTCCTTTCTGTGAACACACATCGTGCAGTCATTTAATTATTTTAACACTATTATCTTTACAAAGCAACATTTTTTGCCTGTAAAGGCATATTTATTCATCCAAAGCGCCGATTCTGCGCAGCTTGTTCAGCAATTCACGCACGTCGCCCTGCAAAACCTCGCGCGGCGCGTCATATTCCTCCGCCATGGCGTCAACGATTTTTTCTTCCGTAACGTCTTCTTTGAGCAGGTTTACGATGAAGGCGGCGGTTTCGTTGCCGGTGATGATGCCGTTAAAGCCGCTGTCGCCGATGGGTACGATCACTTGTGTGTCTTCCACGGTGCGGGTGATAAAATTCGCGTTGAGTTTCATGCTGTGTTCTCCGTTTCTTATAAAATTCCATTTTATATTATATATGATGCTCTGCCGCGCTGTCAAGGTCAAAGCTGCAAAACTGTTGTGAACGGGCTTTGCTTCGCTGCCGGAGCGCAAACCGAAAAAGCGCCCTTCCGGGTCAGTGGAAGGGCGCTTTGACCTAATCTGTTATGTTTCGAGGGTGAACTCCTGGATCTCGGGGTTGTTGTTGATGAGCTCGAGCATGGATTCCAGCGAGGCGGTCTTGGCGATGCGGATGGTCAGGTGGACGGTCACGGTTGCGTCGTCGTTCTTTTGCATCCGAATGCCGTTGACCTGAATGCCGTGATCGGAAAGCTGCTCGGTGAGGTGGTTGATCGCCTGAGATTCATTCTGGAGCTTGAGCTGGATCTCGTTGGTTTCCATCGCTTCGGAAAACGGCACAAACTTGTGCAGCAGTACCTGAATGAGGATGAGCAGCAGGGTGGAGGAAACGCCGATGGCATACATTCCGCCGCCGATGGCCAGCCCGATGCCGGCTGTCGCCCAGGTGCCCGCGGCCGTGGTCAACCCCTTGATGGAGCCGCCGCGCACGAAAATCACGCCCGCGCCGAGAAAGGAAATGCCCGAGACCACGCTGGCGGCGATACGGGACACGTCCACCCGTATGGCGCCCGCGCTGTTCTGCGCGAGCAGCGCAATG
>CADBPL010000319.1 GCA_902796535.1 Oscillospiraceae bacterium | reverse complement strand
TCCGACGGGGCTTTTAGCCGTGCCGATGCGCGACGCCGTGCGCATCCATTCCACCAGCGGCACCACCGGCAAGCGCGTGGTGGCGTTTTACACCCAGCACGATATTGATTTGTGGGATGAGTGCTGCGCCCGCGCGCTGACAGCGGCCGGCTGCACGAAGGAAGACGTGGTTCAGGTCAGCTACGGCTTCGGCCTGTTCACCGGCGGCGCCGGCCTCAACGGCGGCTCGCACAAGATCGGCTCGCTCACGCTGCCCATGTCATCGGGCAGCACCGACCGTCAGATCCAGTTCATGTGTGATCTGGGCGCGACCATCCTCTGCTGCACCCCGTCCTACGCCGCCTATCTGGCCGAGAGCATCCATGAACGCGGCGTGCGCGATCAGATCAGGCTCAAGGCCGGCATCTTCGGCGCCGAAGCATGGACGCAGGAAATGCGGCAGGATATTGAAAAACAGCTCGGCATCAAAGCTTACGATATTTACGGCCTGACCGAAATTTCCGGCCCCGGCGTTTCGTTTGAATGCTCCGAGCAGACCGGTATGCACATCAATGAAGATCACTTCATTGCCGAGATCATCAACCCCCAAACCGGCGAAGTGCTGCCGGACGGCGAAAAGGGCGAGCTGGTGTTCACCAGCATCACCAAAGAGGCGTTCCCGCTGCTGCGTTACCGCACCAAGGATATCTGCGTGATCCGCAATGAACCCTGTTCCTGCGGCCGCACCTTCCGCAAAATGTCCAAGCCGATGGGCAGAAGCGACGATATGCTCATCGTCAAGGGCGTCAACGTCTTCCCCTCCCAGATCGAGGCGGTGCTCATCAACAAGGGCTATCCCGCCAATTATCAGATCATCGTCAGCCGCGAGCGCAACAGCGACATGCTCGAGGTCAACGTGGAAATGACGCCCGAAATGTTCTCCGACTCGCTCAGCGCCATTTCCGTCAAGGAAAAAGAACTGATCGAAGCCATGAAGGCCATGATCGGCATTTACGCCAAGGTTCGCCTGGTTGCGCCCAAGACCATTCAGCGCAGCGAGGGCAAGGCCGTGCGCGTGATCGACAAACGGAACCTGTATTAAGGAGGAGCTTAACATGACCGTCAAACAAATTTCGGCATTTGTTGAAAATACGCCCGGAGCGCTTGAAACGTTCACCGAGGTGCTCAACCGCAATCAAATCGATATGCGCGCGCTGTCTTTGGCCGAGACTGAGAATTTCGGCATCGTTCGCGTGATCGTCAACGATTCCTACAAAGCCGCCTGTGTGCTCAAGGACGAGGGCTACGTTTTTTCCATCACGCCGGTGCTGGCAGTGGAGCTGCCCGACACCCCCGGTTCGCTTTACAAAATCCTTTGCGCGCTGCATGAGGCAGGCATCAATGTGGAATATATCTACGCGTTCACTGCCCGCAAAAAGAACGCCGCCTACATGATCTTCCGCGTCGCCGACAACGAAAAGGCGATCGAAGCGCTGAACAGCCACGGCATCCGTCTGCTCTCGCAGGAAGAATTAGAGGCGATGTAATCGGCGCGCAGCCTGTCTGAAACCATTTTGAAAGAGGCGTCCTGTCTATGGCAAAGCACATCGTGATCGCATCCGGAAAAGGCGGCGTCGGCAAATCCTCCGTTTCGGCGGGGCTTGCTCTGGCGCTGCAGCGTGACGGTTATCGCGTCCTTTTGGTGGATTGCGATATCGGCCTGCGCAGCCTTGACCTGATCCTCGGCGCGGGCGCCGCGCTGCTGTTCCATTGGGGCGACGTGATCCAAAAACGCTGTGCGCCCGATCAGGCCGTGATCGCGGCGGCGGGCGGGCTTTCTCTGCTCAGCGCCCCGAGCGATTTTGAACCGGCCTACACGCCTGAAGCCATGCGCGAATTGGCCGCGGCTTATGACGGGGAATTCGACTATATTCTGTTCGATTCCCCCGCGGGCGTCGGCTTGGGGCTGGAGCTGGCGGCTGCCGCAGCCGAATTGGCGCTGATCATCGCCACGCCGGACGAGGTGTGCGTGCGCAGCGGGCAGGTCACGGCGGATCTGCTCAGCCGGTGGGGCGTTGCCGAAAGCCGCCTGATCATCAACCGCTTTGACGCCAAATCGGTCGCAAAGAAAAAGCTGCTGAACATCGACGAGGTCATTGATTCCACCCACCTGCGCCTGCTCGGCGTTGTGCCGTCCGACCAAACGGTTCTGTTCCGCATGAGCCGGGGGCAGCTGATCGGCGCAAAGAGCAAGGCGATGCAGGCGTTTGTGCGCATCGCGCAGCGGCTCAACGGCAAGCGTGTTCTGCTTGAGATCGACTGATCCGCCCATATTTTTTTGAATTCTTTTTCAAAAATCTTTGACTTATCAGAAAATCTTTGTTAAAATAAACTTATAGTGGCAAGATGTTTGTTTTGCCGCGCCCACTCACACCATTCCATCCATGTTATCCACCGCAACGGAAAGGGGAGAACTTATGAATATTGCAATCATCGCACATGATGCAAAAAAAGAACTGATGACGCAATTCTGTATTGCCTATTGCGGCATTCTCAGCCGCCACTCGCTTTGCGCAACGGGCACCACCGGCAAAATGGTCAGCGAGGCGACCGGCTTGCAAATTCAAAGTTTTCTCAGCGGCTCGCAGGGCGGCGACCAGCAAATTGCCGCGCGTATCGCCTGTAACGAGATCGACCTGCTCCTGCTGTTCCGTGACCCGCTCAACCCCAAGCCCCATGAGCCGAACGAGTCGACGTTGCTGCGCCTGTGCGACGTGCACAATATTCCCGTTGCCACCAACATCGCAACGGCTGAGGCGATCATTCACAGCCTTGAACGCGGCGATCTGGATTGGCGCGACATCGTAAACCCGAAATAATACGAAAATGATCGACAGTCTGAGGCGGACAGGTGCTGTCCGCCCATCTGTTTGTTGGAAGGAAAACTGATTTTTATGGCACTGGTAACCAAAGCAATTAAAGGCACGCAGGATCTGCTGCCGTGCGACAGCTACAAAAACCGCTTTGTGGAGCAGACGATGCTCGACATTGCCGCGAAGTTTGGCTTTAAAGAGATCCGCACCCCGGTTTTTGAACACACCGAGCTGTTCAGCCGCGGCGTGGGCGACACCACCGACGTGGTGCAAAAGGAAATGTACACCTTCGACGATAAGGGCGGCCGCTCCATTACGCTCAGGCCGGAGGGCACGGCAGGCGCGATGCGCGCGTTTTTGGAGCATGGGCTTTTTAATGAGCCGCTGCCGCAAAAGGTCAGCTACCTGACCTCGTGCTACCGCTATGAAAAGCCGCAGGCAGGCCGTTTGCGTGAATTCCACCAGTTCGGCGTGGAATGCTTCGGCACCGCTGCGCCCGCGGCGGATGCGGAGCTGATCTGTCTGGCGCACCAGATTTTCAATTTTCTCGGCATTGAGGGGCTGACGCTGGAGCTTAACTCCATCGGCTGCCCGACCTGCCGCAAGCTCTACCACAAGGCGCTGCGCGATTATTTTGAGGCGCACCGGGCGCAGCTTTGCCCGACCTGCCTTGACCGGCTCGAGCGCAACCCCATGCGCATTCTTGACTGCAAAAATCCGGAATGCAAAGAAATCGCCCAAAACGCACCGAAGGTGCTTGATTATATCTGTTCCGACTGCGCCGCTCATTTTGACGCGGTCAAGCGTCATCTTGACGCGATGAACATTCCCTACGTTGTCAACCCGACCATCGTGCGCGGGCTGGATTATTACACCCGCACGGTGTTTGAATTCGTCTCCACCCAGATCGGCGCGCAGGGCACGGTCTGCGGCGGCGGCCGATATGACGGCCTGGCGGAAGAGCTCGGCGGCAGCGCGACCCCGTCGCTCGGCTTCGCTTTGGGGATCGAACGCCTCATGCTCCTCATTCAGGCGCAGAATACGCCCCTGCCCGAAGAGGAAAAGACCGATCTGTTCATCGTCACCATGGGTGACGACGCCAACTGCAGGGCGGCGCAGCTTGCCTGCTCCCTGCGTGAAAACGGCATGACCGTTCAGTATGACGTCCTCGGCCGTTCGGTCAAGGCGCAGATGAAATACGCTAACAAGATCAAAGCCTGCAACACGGTCGTGATCGGCGACAGCGAGCTTGAAAGCGGCGTCGTGACCGTGAAGGATATGGAGGGCGACGGCAGCGCTCAACTGCCGCTGGCCGATTTTGAGGATGCGTTTGAACGCTACCTGATCCAGGCGGAGCTGCGCAAGATCGCCGACGGAGAAGGCATGGAGGGCGCTGACCTTTCTCAACTGCTGACAAAAACCGAATAAGAATGCAACCGAAAGGAAGATAGATATGGATTTTATGACAGGACTCAAACGGACCGATTATTGCGGCACGCTGCGCGTGAGCGACGTTGGCCGTGAAGTGACGGTCGCGGGCTGGGTGCAGCGCCAGCGTGATCTCGGCGCGCTGATTTTTATTGATTTGCGCGACCGCACGGGCATTGTGCAGCTGGCGTTTGACGACAGCACCGACAAAGCGATTTTTGATAAGGCGTTTGCTGTGCGCAGTGAATTTGTGCTCATGGCCAAGGGCATTGTGCGCGAGCGCTCCTCCAAGAATACGGAGATTCCGACGGGCGAGATCGAGATCGAGGTGAACGATCTGCGCGTGCTCTCCAAAAGCGAAACGCCCCCGTTTGACATCGTGCCGAACTGCCAGACCTCCGAACTCACCCGTTTAAAATACCGTTACCTCGATTTGCGCCGTCCCGATCTGCAGTCCAACATCCTGCTGCGCCACAAGATCGCCAAGGTCACGCGCGATTATTTTGATGAAAACGGCTTTGTGGAGATCGAAACGCCCATCCTCATCCGTTCCACTCCCGAAGGCGCGCGCGATTATATCGTGCCCAGCCGTGTGCACAAGGGCAGCTTTTACGCGCTGCCGCAGTCGCCGCAGCTTTACAAGCAGCTTTCCATGGTGGCGGGCTTTGACCGTTATATGCAGATCGCCCGCTGCTTCCGCGATGAAGACCTGCGCGCCGACCGTCAGCCCGAATTCACTCAGATCGATCTGGAAATGTCCTTTGTCGAAATGGATGACGTTCTGGCTATCGGCGAGGGCTACGTGAAACGCCTGTTCAAAGAGGTGCTCGGCGTTGACGTGGCGTTGCCCATTCCGCGCCTGACGTATCAGGAGGCGATGGAGCGCTACGGCTCCGACAAGCCCGACACCCGCTACGCCATGGAGCTTTACAACCTGACCGATCTGGTGAAGGATTGCGGCTTCAGCGTGTTTTCCGGCGCAGTGGCCGAAGGCGGCTGCGTGCGCGGCATCACCGCCAAGGGCGCGGTGTCCGTGCTGACCCGTAAGGAGATCGAC
>CADBPL010000318.1 GCA_902796535.1 Oscillospiraceae bacterium | reverse complement strand
TACGCCGGCGAAAAACGCTTTGCCGAAGAGGGATATTCCAGCTTTGAAACGGTCGGCGGCCTGACCCTTGTCAATCTGCCGAGCCTTGCCTGCGGCAACCACCATTTTGAAGTAACGCGCTTTGGCCTCGGGCTCCAGTTGGAAATCTATGACCACGAGATCATCCTCACCCCGCGTGACACCAGAATGCACTGCGGGGTCGGGCTGAGGGTGCAGAACGGGAAGCCGTATTTCCGCAAGGCCTTTTAACAAATCTGTTCTTCTCCGCTCAATAACGAACCGGCTCAACAGCGCGTGCAGTTGAGCCGGTTCTGTTCTTTAATCGGGTTTGCTTTCGCAGTAAATGCAGCGGTAGATGCGGTTTTCGCGGTCGGTGAGCTTGAACACCTGATCGATGCCGCGTTCCACCGAGGTGATGCAGCGGGGGTTTTTGCAGCGGATGACGTTCGTCACCCGTTCGGGCAGCTCCAGATTGAATTTTTTGATCCGCACGCCGTCCTTGATGACGTTGACGGTGATGTTCGGGTCGATGTAGCCGAGCACGTCAAGGTCAACGTCGATCTCCTCGTCGATCTTGATAATATCCTTTTTGCCCATTTTTTTGCTGACCACGTTTTTGATGATGGCCACGGAGCAATCCAGACTGTCAAGGTTGAGAAACTTATATAACTGCATGCTCTTGCCCGCCTCGATGTGGTCGATCACAATGCCGTTTTTGATGGAGTCAATATTCATACCCTTACACCTCGATTCCCAGCAGCTTTAAAATCAGCGCCATTCTCACATATTTGCCGTTGAGCGCCTGACGGAAATAACAGGCGCGCGGGTCGTTGTCGACCTCGACCGAAATCTCGTTCACGCGCGGCAGGGGATGCATGATCGACAGATCCTCTTTGGCGTTCACGAGCTTTTCGGGCGTTAAAATGTAGCTGTCCTTGAGGCGGACGTAATCGTCCTCGTTGAAGAAACGCTCCCGCTGTACGCGGGTCATATACAGCACGTCAAGCTGCGGCATGACGTTTTCCAGGTGCGTCGTCTGAATGTATTCGATGCCGTTGCGCTTTAAAATTTCTTTCTTGATGTAGCTGGGCAGCTTCAGCTCAAGCGGCGAAACCAGCGCGATCCGGATGCCCTCATAGCGCGAAAGCGCGGTGATGAGCGAATGCACGGTGCGGCCGAATTTCAAATCGCCGCAAAAGCCGACCGTCATATTGTTCAGCCGGTGCTTTTCGCGGTGGATGGTCAGCAGGTCGGTCAGCGTCTGCGTGGGGTGGTTGTGGCCGCCGTCGCCCGCGTTGATGATCGGTACGTCGGCTTTGAACGAGGCCACGAGCGGCGCGCCCTCTTTGGGGTGGCGCATGGCGATCACGTCGGCGTAGCAGCTCACGGTTTTGACCGTGTCGCTCACGCTTTCGCCTTTAGCCGCCGAGGAGCTGGCCGCTTCCGAAAAGCCCAGCACGCTGCCGCCCAGCTCCAGCATTGCCGCCTCAAAGCTCAGGCGGGTGCGGGTGGACGGTTCAAAAAACAGCGTGGCCAGCTTTTTGTAGCGGCAGGCGTCGCGGTATTTGACGGGGTCGGCGATGATATCGTCGGCCTTTTCCAGCAATTCGTCGATCTCTTGAACGGAAAGATCGGTGATTTCAATCAGATTTCTCATTTTGTCACCCAGCTTTCATCCGAAGGGTCGTCGCGGAACGCGAGCAGCTTTTGTTTGTCGCTGTCTTTGATATAGCCCGTCTGCGCCGCCAGCTCCACGGTCGTGTCAAAATCGGTCAGGCTCACGTTTTTCACGTTGGCCGCCGCCAATTTCTGCTTGCCCTTTTCCATGCCGTAGGTGTAAATGCTCACGATCCCGAGCACGTCCGCGCCCGCTTCGCGCAGCGCTTCGACCACCTCGATCACGCTCGAGCCGGTGGAGATGAGATCCTCCACCACAACGGTCTTCTGCCCTTTTTCCAGCCTGCCCTCGATCTGATTGCCGCGGCCGTGATCCTTCGCGCCCGAGCGGACGTAGCCCATGGGCAGCCCCATAATGTGGGCGGTGATGGCCGCGTGGGCAATGCCCGCCGTGCTGGTGCCCATGAGGATTTCGCAGTCAGGGTATTCGCGCCGGATGGTTTCAGCCAGCGCGTTTTCGATCAGGTCGCGCACCTGCGGCGCGGTCAGCGTCAGGCGGTTGTCGCAGTAGATCGGGCTTTTGATGCCGCTGGCCCAGGTGAACGGGTTTTCGGGGCGCAGAAACACCGCGCCGATGGAAAGCAGGGCTTCCGAGATTTTCTGTTTCATTTAAAAGTCCCCCTTTTTAATCAAGGAATTGTTTGACGCATTCGTAATAAGCTGCGGCGGGGTCGGCGGCCTTGGTGATCGGGCGGCCGACCACGATGTAATCGCTGCCCAGCTCTTTGGCGACGGCCGGCGTGGTCACGCGCTTCTGGTCGCCTTTGTCGCCGTCGGCAAAGCGGATGCCGGGCGTGACCGTGAGAAACGGCTTGCCGCAGGTTTCTTTGACCGCCTTGACCTCCAGCGGGGAGCAGACCACGCCGTCCAGCCCGGCCCTGGCCGCGGTGGCGGCATAGTGCATGACGACCTGCTCCATGGGTTTATCAATGAGAATATCGTTTTTCAGGCTTTCGCCGTCGGTCGAGGTCAGCTGCGTTACGGCAATGAGCAGCGGGCGGCTGCCGTCGGGCCTGGTCAGCCCCTCCAGCGCGTCCTTCATCATGGCCGAGGCGCCGGCGGCGTGCAGGTTCGTCATGTCAACGTCCAGCCCGGAAAGCACCTTCATCGCTTTTTTGACCGTGGTGGGGATGTCGTGCAGCTTGAGGTCAAGAAAGATCTTGTGGCCTCTCGCCTTGATCTGCCGCACGATGTCCGGCCCTTCGGCGTAAAACAGCTCCATGCCGATCTTCACGAACGGCTTGCGTTCGGCAAAACAGCCGAGAAAATCCAGCGTCTCGTTTTTTGACGCAAAGTCGCAGGCAATGATCACGTCTTTTCCCATCAGTGTGCACCTCCGATGATTTCTTCTAATGATTGGATTCCGTATTGTTCCATTTGTTCCGGCAGCTCCTCGATGATGGTGCGGCAGGCGAAGGGGTCGATGAGGTTGGCGGAGCCGACCTGAACGGCGCTGGCGCCCGCGAGCATCATTTCGAGCACGTCTTTCGCGCTGCTCACGCCGCCCATGCCGATGAGCGGCAGCTTGACCGCGTTGTAAACCTGCCAGACCATTCTGACCGCCACCGGGAAAACCGCGGGGCCGGAAAAGCCGCCTGTTGTGTTGGCCAGCACCGGTTTGCGCTTTCTGAGGTCAAGCCGCATGCCCAGCAGGGTGTTGATCAAACTCAGGCCGTCCGCGCCCGCCGCTTCGCACGCTTTGGCGATTTCGGTGATGTCGGTCACGTTGGGGCTGAGCTTGACGTAGAGCGGCTTGCCGGTCACTTTTTTAACGGCCGCCGTGACCGCTTTGGCGCTTTTTGGGTCGGTGCCGAACGCCATGCCGCCGTTGTGGACGTTGGGGCAGGAGATGTTCAATTCAATGATCCCCACATTCGGCGCGGCACTGATCTTTTCGCAGCAGGCCACATATTCGTCAATTGAAAAACCGCTGATGTTGGCGATGACC
Source organism: Oscillospiraceae bacterium (assembly GCA_902796535.1). Classification (GTDB taxonomy): domain Bacteria; phylum Bacillota; class Clostridia; order Oscillospirales; family Acutalibacteraceae; genus UBA8612. The sequence continues at coordinate 8,189 of CADBPL010000318.1, read as the reverse complement.
GGCTTATGATAAACCGCGGCAAGCTTCGGCAGCTCTTCGCTGACGACCTTGTCGACCCCGGGGTTTTGCAGCCCGACCGCGTTGAGCAGGCCGCCCGTGCATTCGGCAATGCGCGGGGTGTCGTTGCCGTAGCGCGGTTCCCGCGTGGTGCCCTTGACGGAAATGGAGCCTAATATGTTGATGTCGTAAAATGAGGCGAATTCATAGCCGAAGCCGAACGTGCCGCTGCAGGGGATGACGGGGTTATCCAGCTTCAGGCCGCTTAACGTAACGGAAAGATTCACCACAGCACCTCCTCGGAACGCAGCACGGGGCCTTCTTTGCAAATGCGTTTGTTGCCGTTTTTGGTCTGGCAGGTGCAGCCCATGCACGCGCCGAAGCCGCAACCCATGCGTTCTTCAAAGCTGAGCTGACCGGCGGATGCGGCCGCGCGGTGAACGGCCTTGAGCATCGGCAGCGGGCCGCAGCAATAATAATAAGGGCAGGCGATCCGGCTGAGCGCGTCGGTGACGAACCCCTTGATCCCGACGCTGCCGTCGACGGTGGTCACGAGCACGTCGGCACCCAGCGCCTGAAATTCTTCCTGAAAGAATATTTCATCTTTTGTATTAAAGCCAAGGATCACCGTCACGTGTTTTCCTTCGCCGATCAGTTTTTTGGCCAGATAAAACAGGGGAGGAACGCCGACGCCCCCGCCGATGAGAACCGGGCTGTCGCCGCTCGCGGCTGTGTCAAAGCCGTTGCCCAGCCCCGTGAGCAGATCGAGCGCTGCGCCCGCGGTCAGGCGGCTCATTTTTTCGGTCCCCTCGCCGACGACCTTGTAAATCAGCGTGATCTCGTTTTCATTCAGGTCGCACACCGAGATCGGGCGGCGCAGATACAGCCCGTCCAGCGCGATGTTGACGAACTGCCCCGGCGCAGTGAAGGCGCTTGTGTCGCCAGCCAGCCGCATGAGAAAAACGTTTTTTGTCAAGGCGCGGTTTTCTGTGATCGTGTAAATTCCTTTTTTCAACCGTATATCCTCCTGCCGTCGCAAAAAGTCATGATGCATTTTCCCCTGACCGTCCTGCCCGCAAAGGGCGTGGCGTGACCGAGGGAAAGAAACCGATCAGGGTCGACCGTATAGGCCTGTTCCAGGTCGAACACGGTCAGGTTTGCGGGCTTTCCTTCTTGAATGCCGCCTTCCAGCCCGAAGCGTTTGGCCGGATTGACGCTCATGAGCGCGATCAGCTTTTCCAGCGTGATCACACCTTTGAGCACCAGCTCGGTGTATAAAACCGGGAACGCCGTTTCCAGCCCGGTAACGCCCATCAGGCTGCCGCGCAGCCCCTTGCTTTTTTCTTCTGCGGAATGGGGCGCGTGATCGGTGGCGATGATTTCGATCGTGCCGTCTTGAATCCCTTGAATTAGCGCCGCTTTATCTTCCGCGCTGCGGATCGGCGGGTTCATTTTGAAGCGGCCTTCGTCGCGCAGCATGCTGTCGTCAAGCACGAGGTAGTGCGGGCAGGTCTCGCACGTTACGTCAACGCCCTTTTGCTTTGCCTGCCGGATCGCGGCGACGCTCTCTTTGGCGGAAACGTGACAGACGTGATAGCGGCAGCCCGTCTGTTCGGCAAGCGCCAGATCGCGCACGATGGGCTTTGTTTCGCTTGCGGAACAAATGCCGGGGAGGCCGTGCTTTGCGGCATATTCCCCCTGATGGATGCAGCCGCCGTGCAGCAGCGAATTATCCTCGCAGTGGGCGGCGATGAGCTTGCCCATCGCCCGGGCGGTTTGCATGGCTTCCCGCATCAGTTCTTCGCTCTGCACGCCCCGGCCGTCGTCGGAAAACGCGGCGGCGTCGGGCATGGCGCGCATATCGCTGAGCGCCTCTCCCTGTTCGCCGACGGTGATCGCCGCATAGGGGTGAACGCGGATCACGGCGTCCCGCCGGATGACGTTCCACTGTGCGTCAAGGTGTTCCCGGCTGTCCGGCACCGGATCGAGGTTGGGCATGGCGAACACGTCGGTGTAGCCGCTTGCGGCGGCGGCTGAAGTGCCGGAACGGATCGTTTCTTTATAAGAAAAGCCCGGCTCTCGCAGATGCACGTGCACATCAACGAAACCGGGAAAAATATAGTTGCCTGTCAGGTCAATAACCGCTGCGCCGGCGGCCGAAACACCCTTGCCGATTGCGGTGACAACGCCGTTTTGAATCAGCAGATCGACAGCCGTAAAGCTGCCGGCGAGATATGTGTTTGCCCCTGTGAGTAACAGATCCATTTTTTGCTCCATTCCGATTTTTTTATATTATAGCAAAACGCCGCCGGGGTGTCAAGGTTCCGGGCGATGCCGCAGCTGTGCTTATGCCGGCGCAAGCACGATTCTGCCGTTTTCTTCCTTCACGCCCGGAGGATGCCGTTTCAGGGCGCGCTTTTCTTTTTTTGTGTCCGTCTATCGTCAAATTCAATAGTTTTTCCACAAAAAACCAGCAGATTTTAAAAAAAGCTTGAAAAATTTGTAACGATTTGTTATTATTTTTCCAAAAGAGGTCAAGACAATTGCGGCGTGCGGACTGTGCCTAAAAAGAAAAAGGAGAAGCAATTGAGGCAAAAAGAGGAGGTGTTTCCTCTCGTCTTTTTGCGAATGAAAAATTGCGCAGCGGTTATGAAGTGGATTGCAATCTGTGATGATGATAAAGCGGAAAACGAGCTTGTCAGTCGGCTGATCGAAGAATACGCGATCAAATACGATTACGATATTCACACCAGGGCTTTTCCATCGGGCAGATCCCTGCTTCGGTCTGAACAGATATTTGATATGTATATTCTTGATTATCAGATGGATGAAATGGACGGCATGGAGCTGGCCGAAAAGCTGCGAAAAGAAAAACACGTTGAATCCTACATCGTTTTTCTGACGGCGTATATGCATTTTGTTCAGGAGGCCTTTAAAGTCAATACCCACCGATTCCTTCACAAACCCGTTAAAACGGAGGATTTGTATGAGGCGCTGAACAGCCTGATGCTGCCGACGGTTTACGCAAGGCATATTTCCCTCAAGAGAGAGACGCAGGAGGATATTATTTACACAAACGATATTATCTGCATTGAAGCGCAGGGGAAAAGCTCGCTTGTTACCACAAAAAGCGGAACGGTCGCATACAATCACCTGATGAAAGACATCTATGACATGCTGCCCGGCCAGCTGTTCCTCAAGGTGCACCGGTCTTATATCATCAATTTTGAGCAAATCAAAAACTACAGCATCCGCGACCGACTCATTACCATGAGAGACGGCAGAAAAATCCCCATAAGCAGAGACCTGGTCAATGAGTTTGTTCAGAAGCATGAGCAGTACATCAAACGATTCAAGTAAGAAGAGGGGGGCAGAGAAGATGAATTTTCGATTACTCATGAACTTCGACCTGTGGGAAACGATCTTTGACGACACGATCGGCTTTGCCGTGCTGTGCGTTACCTGTGTGTTGTTCCTGTCCTATTTAAGAGATAAACCGCCTGAGTTTGATAAGAAAAGAATCGCCGGTGCAATTTCTGTTTTGTTCCTCGGAGCTTCTTCAGCCAGAATCATGGCTCATTTTGCCTCGACGGCGGTCAGCAGCACCTCCTCATACCAATCCATCTTTCTTCAGGGAATCAATCATTTGCCGGAAGAAGAGGTGTTAGACGTATTCAGAAATAAGGATTTTTTTGACAGATTGACTTTCTCCGCTTTGACCACTCTGCTCAGCGGGAGCGGTTTTGACGGCTTTGAATATCAGAAGTATGCTATAGGGATCAATGTTATTACAACCTTCATCAGCCTTGGCAGCATCAGCGTCGGCGCTTTTATTCTGATGAAGTTTTTTCAGGCAAGGCATATTGCGCCGATGATCATTATTCAGAGCCTGGGTTTCCTGACCAGACAACTCTTTAATAATCCTTATAAGAATTTTGTTAATAAATGGATATTCAGCAATTTTCTTCACCAAACGTTAGAAGAGGTGAGGCTGTGTGGATATAACGGCTTTATTTACGGCTGCTTTATGATCATTATGATTATCGGCTATATCCTGGTTACCAGGCAGCGCTATGAAGCCTTCTGGACAAAGGATGTTCATGTGAGGCCGCACGTTTGGTCTGTGATCGGTTTGGTTCTGATTTATACAGTTTTGATCGTTGCGTACAACTGCCTCTACGGGGTGATTTCCGCCAACAACAAAACGCTGCTGCTTTATTCCTTTGAGGTGCTGATATTCATTTTTCTCGCGGTCGGGCTTCTCTGTGTTCCGAAGCGAACCTATTCCCTCACGCGCGGGGAGCTTCAGGAAGAATTCTTTGAAGTCAAACGAAAAGAGGAAGTGAAGCAGTATTCCTACTCGGAAGCGCAGATCAAGGCGGAAAGAAAATATCTGCATGATCTGCCGGGTCATTTCAGAGCGCTGGATTCCATGGCGAAAAAAGCCGGCGCAGAGGAAATATCGCAGTACATTCAGGAGCTGGACGAAAAGCTGATCCAATCCAAAGGCGAGTTTTCAACCGGCAACGCCTTTCTGGACGACTTTTTGTTCAGCAAGAAAAAGCTTGCGCAGCAAAACAATATCGATATTGTATTTAACGGCGTGTTCCCCAATGAGGGAATTAAAAGAATCGACATCACGACCATATTCCACAACCTCATCGAAAACGCGATCGAGGCCTGCAAAAAGGTGTCGGAAAAGCGCGAGATCGTGATCTCGTCCAAGATCCATGAAGACAGGGTCTATCTTTCCTTTTCCAATCCGTTTGAGCAAAAAATGCAACAGAAGCGGGGAAGATTTGAAACAAGCAAAAAGAACAAGGCTTTTCACGGATACGGTATGTCAAGCGTGGAAAGCACTGTGGGGAAAAAGGAATATGACGGATCGTTTTCCACCCGGCAGGAAGGGAACCGGTTTATTGCAGAAGTGAATTTGAGATTCAAGTGATCTCTGCCCGAAACGAAAAAGAGAGTTCGGTCGACAGGTGTTCCGTCTGCTGGACTCTTTTTGTTCTGCTTTGGCGTCATTTTCCATCATTTGGGAGCAAAAATAACAACTCATTCCGTTATTTTGACGTTTTGTGCGGAATAACAGCATTTTTGCAGCCCCGGACTTACAATGAAGGCAATACAACAGGAAAGGAAGTTATTGTGATGACAGGTAAGAAAATCATATCTCTGTTTTTGGCGCTGCTCATGGCGTTCGGCGTGGCGGCGGGTCCCGCTTTGGCGGCAGATGCGCAGGCAGAAATGCCGGCCGCTGCGGCGGAAGAATCGGTGAACACTCAGGTTGTTGAGAATTTGGTTCGGGCCTTGTGGGGCGTCGCGTCTTCCCTTGTGCCGAAGGTGGTGGATGTAAATCAGCTGATCGATCTCGGCGTCTTTCTGGTGGAATCGGTCGTATATGTGATGATTCAAGCGCTCGTTTTGCAGGATTATTCGATCGCAAGCGAACGAAAGCTCGCCGTTGTCGCACGGATGGGCGGACAAAAATGGCAGCTGACGAAGGATATTCAGGTGAGCGAACCCATTAAAGTGACCGCTCCCATTGCTTTTAAACTCGACGCAGGCGGTCACTCTGTTTCAAAAAAAGACGCAAACAGCCGCGATCCGATCTTTCTCGTGACCGGCAGTTTTTTGCTCTTCAACGCGCAGTTGAACAGCGTAAAAGGCGGCTGTATCGTCAACAGAGGGCACACGGTTCTGGCGGGCGGAACCTGTGTTACGGCGGCCGAACCCGGCAGCTTTTCCATCCGAAACGAGGGGAGCGGTTCGCTCGAGCTTCTTGACGCGTCCTGCAGCTCGGTTTTCAACGAGGGCGTTCTGAAAATGCCGGAGGGGTATCATGCGGATGCTGCCGAAGTGGTTTCCCGAAAAAACTCTCATATTGAAATGGCGGCCGGTCACATCGGCACACTGCGGACGGATCCGGCTGAATTAAACAGCATTTTGCAATTGACCGGCGGCACGATCGATCGATATGAAACGGCGCAGCTTTCCGGCTTTGCGTGGCCGCTCACCGTCAGGGGCTATATTTCTTCTCCCTACGGTTACCGAACCAACCCGGTGACCGGTGCGCAGCAATTCCATTCGGGCGTCGATATCTCCGCTGCCGGGATCAACGGCAAGCCCGTTCTTGCCGCCGAATCCGGCACGGTCATTCTGGCCGAAAACAAAAGCACCTACGGCAACTGCGTCATGATTTCACACAATGAAACCTACGTTACGCTTTACGCGCATTGCTCCGAGCTTTATGTGAAAGCGGGCGACACGGTGACAAGGGGGCAGACGATCGCGGCGGTTGGTGCAACCGGCAATGCGACCGGCCCTCACCTGCATTTTGAGGTGCGCGAAAACGGGGTGACGGTGGATCCGATGAATTTTATTACGATGCCCGACGCGTGACCCCTTTTCGTTCAATCAAGTTGAAACACGATGCTGCCGTTTTCTTCCTTCACGCCCGGCCGGCCGCTGCTGCTGAAGCGGCCCTGCTCAAGGCGCAGCGTGTAAGGATAGGCTTCGCCTGTGAAGTCGGCGAACGCCATTTTCATTTCTTTTTCGCTGTGTTCGCCATAGGGCAGGCCCGGCACGTCGGCATAAACAAACCCCAGTTCGCCGCCGACAGGCAGCTCGATCATCAGGCGGTCTTTGCGCAGCGTGAACACGACCGCGCCGCAGTCAAGGCGCAGACTTGAGGGGTCGATCGTTTCACAGTCAAAACGGCTTGCCTTGATGGGTTCGCCGCTGCGCGTCGGATACAGCCCGGCGCGCACGCCGCCCGCCGAAAAGCGGAACCCGTCCACAACGGGCAGGGCGAAGGCCGAGCAGCGGTCGGCGCGGCAGACGCTGTTGAGGTATTCCTGACAAAAGCCGTCGTCATACAGCTGAAGATCTCTGATCCAGACCTCGTCCGTTCCGCTTTTGAAAATGTTGACGCGGTAATGCTTCGACCAGTACCAGAGGCTTTGGTTCCCTTTGTCCCGGCCGTCGTGCAGGGTGAGGATGGAGTTGGCCGGCGTTTCGGCATATGTTTGCGAAAACCGCCTTCCGGTTTCGCTCAGCGTCAGCGCTTCGATCTCGCCCGCGTCGACCTTTTCGCGCAGCTTTTTCAGCTGCATGCGCAGCGGCTGGCCGATGCTCTTCCAGCCGAAGGAGTTTTCCTGCCCAAACTGCGCATAGGCGTGGCTGAGCGGCTCCCGGCCGTAGTTTTCGGCCAGGAAGTTGTCGACCCACCGCTCGCTGCCGCCGCCGAACTCATAGACCGGCTCGAGCGTGACCACGCCCTGCCGTTCCTCAGGCGAACCCAGCCCCACGTCGTATTGATAAATCGGGTCGGGGCCGAGCATGCGGAATACCGGCAGGTCGATCTGATTCTCTTTGTGCACGGCGGGCATGATGAGATTGTTTTTTGAGGGGTAGTATCCGCCGTTGTAGACCCCGCCCCACAGGGTCATGCCGTCCGTGCCGTATTGATCGCGGCAGATGCAAAAGGCGTCGAGGTCATATTTATTTTGGATGTAATCCAGCGTGAACGCGTCAAGGATCCAGCACCCGGCCACCTTCGGGTAATAACCGAAATACGCGCGAAAGCCCTCAAAGGCTTCTTCCACCAGCTTTTTTCGTTCCTCCTGTGTGTAGGCGACCGTGATGTTGCAGTCGATCTTCCAGTCCCACGGGTAGCGCCCGCGCCACGTGAGTCCCGCCCGTTGGCACAGCGGCTCCACGATCTCCAGCCACAAGCCGACTTCAATTTCGTCTGCGTATTTGCGGCACAGCGCCCGGTATTCCGGCTTTTCCAGCGCGTCGAACTGCAGCAGCACGGTGGAGCGAAAGCCGAATTCCCGGCACAGCGCCAGCTCGTTTTCCGCAGTGGAAAATAAAAAAGAATCGTCTGCCGCCCGCGGTTCGCACCCGCGGAAAAAGTTGATGACGTTTGCAATGTTCCAGGCCATTCGTTTCTCCTCTTTCTCGGCTTTTTATCCTATCCTATCATAAAATCGGCGCGATTGCATCCCCGAAACGGCCGTTCCGGAAAAAATTTACTTTTTATTGAATCCGGAATCATCGTTTGCTATAATTAAGTAACCGCTGATTAAATCGGGGTATGCAGATTGGCGAGAGGATTTTTCGTCAGATGAAGCAAAAAACGCAGGCAATACTTGGTGTATTAACGAGTATTTTTGTGAAATATG
>CADBPL010000317.1 GCA_902796535.1 Oscillospiraceae bacterium | reverse complement strand
TCCTGTTCGGCATGAGCCTGCTGCTGCTGGTGCTGCCGAAGAAAACGTTTTCCGAAACCGAAAAGCGCAACCTCGCCGCGTTCCCGCAGTTTTCGTTCGCCGCGCTGGCGGACGGCTCATTCACGCGCGACTTTGAAACGTTCCTGTCCGACCAGACGCCCCTGCGGCGGTTTTTCGTGTCGCTCAACGCTTACAGCGATCTGGCGCTGGGCAACAACGGCGGCAACGGCGTTTATCTGGGGCGCGGCGGCTGGCTGTTTGAAAAGCCGTTCGCCCGTGAAAACCGCTTTGAAACCAACACGCGGCGGATCGTGAAATTCGCCCGGGCCGCGGGCGTGCCGTGCGTGCTTTTGATCGTGCCGACCAAGGGCAGCGTTTACACAGAAATGCTGCCGAAAAACCACCTGCGCTATGACGATCAAAACGAGATCGCGGCGGCGCAAAAGCTTTGCGAACAAAACGGCGTGGCCTGCGTCAATTTGTTCGACCGTTTTCCCGTTGAAAAAAGCCGGACGAACCTTTATTATAAAACCGACCACCACTGGACGAGCGCCGGCGCGTTCCTCGCCTATGAAGCGCTCGGCCCGACGCTGGGCTATGAGCCGCACGCGCTGCGTGAATATTCCGTGGAAAAAACGGAAAACTTTTATGGAACGTCCTACGCGCGCGCCTGCTACACGTTCACCAAGCCCGACGTGCTGGAGGTGTTCCGAAGCAAAAAAACCGGCGGCCGCGCAAACGTGACCATTGCCGAAGGCGGCAAAGAAACGCAGGCCGACAACTTGTTTTTTACCGACCGTCTGACCGGCAGCGATCCCTACACCGTTTTTCTTGACGGCAACCACGCGCTGGAAACGATCCGCACCGGCGCCGGCGGCGGCAGGCTGCTGATCGTCAAGGATTCGTTCGCGCATTGCCTGACGCCGTTTCTGGCGGAGCACTACGGCGAAATCGTCACGGTCGATCTGCGCTATTACAAAAAGCCCGTTTCCGCGCTGATGGCGCAGAGCGCGTTTGATCGGGTGCTGTTTGTTTACGGAGCCGACACCTTTGCCGAGAGCAAAGATATTATATTGAGATAAGGGAGCCTCTGAACCGTCGGCGCGCTCAGAGGCGACCATAAGAAAGGACGATCAAAATGAAAGACAAAATGACCCGAAATTTCTGCATTACCGGCGCCCTGCTCATTCTGTTTTTTATGTGGACCATGGTGGTCAGCATTGCGGATGTGCAGCCGATCGGCCCCAACGAAAGCGAAGTGGGGCTGGCGGCCATGAACGGCTGGTTCCACCACCTCACGGGAAAATCCCTCGCGCTTTATGAACTGACCGATTATCTCAGCGTTCTTCCGCTCGCCATTGTCGGCGTGTTCGGGCTGGTGGGCGTCATTCAGCTCATCAAGCGCAAGAGCCTTGCGCAGGTGGATTCCGACATCATCGCGCTGGGCGCGTTCTACCTGATCGTGCTCGCCTGCTACGGCTTTTTTGAAGTGGTGGTCATCAACTATCGCCCCATCCTGATCGACGGCAGCCTCGAAGCGTCCTACCCCTCCTCCACCACCCTGCTTTCCATGGCCGTGTTCCCCACCGCCGCGCTGCAGGTGAACCGCCGCCTGCGCAGCAAGGCGCTCAGGGCGGTTCTGATCGCGCTGCTGCTCGCGTTCACCGTGTTCATGGTCGCAACGCGCCTGATCTCCGGCGTGCACTGGCTCAGCGACATCATCGGCGGCCTGCTGCTCAGCAGCGCGCTCATCATGGGCTACGTCACCATGCTCAGCCGCTTTGACCAAAAGGATGAGGAAAAGAAGCAGGAGCGTTCCCGTGCGCTGCATGACGCCATGGACCGCGCCCTGTCGCCGGATAATTTCTGATCGAACCCGCGAAAACAAAGCGCCCTGCGCCGCTCGCCCGAGCTACGCAAGGCGTTTTTTGTTGACTCTGTCACAGGGAACGCCGCCCGCGGCGCTCCTTAATGCGGAATGCGGAATTGAGGAATGGCGTCGCCCTCGTGAGTAAAAGTAGGCTCTTGGCTCTCCCACCGGGGTGCGGGTGTCCAGTGGACACCTCTGCCGCAGGCAGAAGCACCGACCGAGCCGGCAGGCGAGACGAGCTGTCACGAAGTGACTG
>CADBPL010000316.1 GCA_902796535.1 Oscillospiraceae bacterium | reverse complement strand
GCCGAGGATGGACAGGTTGCCCAGCGCCTTCATCTGTTCGCGCATGCCGTCGAGGTTGTCGTTGAACCACCAGCCGGAGCCGAACTGAATTTTGCCGGGCGCGTCGGCGTTCTGGAAGTTGCCGAGCATGGAGCCGAGCACGTAGTTATCCTTGGGGTTGAGGGTGAACAGAATGGTTTTGGGCAGCAGATCCTGATAGGCCAGACTGTCGAGAAAACGCGAAAGCGGCGCGGCGATCTGCTGATCGTCCAGCGAATCAAAGCCCGTGTCGGGGCCGATGGCCTCGAACATTTTGCGGTTGTTGTTGCGCATGGGGCCGATATGTAATTCCATTGCCCAGCCGCGGCGGGCATATTCTTTGGCGAGCGTCGAAAGCAGCGCGGTGCGGTATTGGTCGGTTTCCTTCACGGTGAGCGCTTCGCCGGTTTTGCCCTTTTGAAAAATGGCTTCAAGTTCCTCCGCCGTTGCTTCGGCGTAGGGCACGTAAGAAAAGGCGTGGTCGCTGCCCTTGCAGCCGTAATCGGCAAAAAACGCGATGCGTTCGAGCAGCGCGGCTTCCAGCTCGGCGTAGGTGCTGACGCTGCGGCCGATGCGTTCCTCCAGGCTTTTCAGCCACGGGCGGAACGCGGGCAGCTCAATGCCCAGCGCCTTGTCGGGGCGGAACGCCGGAACGACCTTGGTTTTGAAGGATTTGTCCGCTGCCAAAAGCTTGTGGTATTCCAGCGAATCGGCCGGGTCGTCGGTGGTGAACACACACACGACGTTGGATTTTTCGATCAGATCGCGGGGCCTGAAGCCGCCCATGGCGATCATGGCGTTGGCCTTGGCCCAGATCTCTTCCGCCGTTTTGGGCGAAAGCGGCGTGTCGATGCCGAAAAAGCGCTGCAGCTCCAGATGCGTCCAGTGATACAAGGGGTTGCCCACAGCGTAGGGCAGCATTTCGGCGTAGGCCAAAAACTTGTCGTGCCAGCTCGCGTCACCCGTGATGTATGTTTCGTCAATGCCGAACGAGCGCATGGCGCGCCACTTGTAATGGTCGCCGCCGAGCATGAGCCAGGCGATGTTTTCCGGCTGCGCGTTTTCGTAAATTTCTTTCGGGGAAAGGTGACAGTGCCAATCGAAGATCGGCATTTGGTCGGCTGCGGCGAACAGTTCGCGCGCCGGGGCGTTGTCAAGCAAAAAGTTTTCATCCATAAACTGTTTCATAGCGGTATCTCCTTATCTGCCGTAGAGGAATTCTTTCAGATAGTTGCTGTTGGCTTCCAGATCAAGGTTCAGCACGGCGTCGCCGTCAATGCGTTTGTTCTGCCACGTGCCTTCGGTCGGGATGCTGCACTGCTCCACGTCATAGCGCAGGTAGCTCAGCACGCCCGAAACGGCAAGGAACGTCAGGTCGGCGGGCGTCATATCGGTCTCGATCTGGGCGGTGACGTCTTTGCCCATGGAATAGAGAGAAAACGGGTTGGTGCGTTTGGCCTTTTGGATCAAAGCGGTCATGACCTTGCGCTGGCGCTGCGTGCGCATAAAGTCGGAATCGAGCTTGCGGATGCGGCAGTACCAGAGCGCTTCTTTGCCGTTGAGCTGAATGTCTTTGCCCGCCTGAATGTTTTTCAGGTGGACGACGTTGCGCATATAGGCGGCCTCGTTTTCGGTCACGTCCACTTTCACGCCGCCCAACCCGTTGATGATGCCTTCAAACATGGAAAAGTCCACGAGCATATAGTGGTCGATTTTGACGTTGAAGTTGTATTCGATGGTGTCCATGACCATCTGCGCGCCGCCGTAGGCGCAGGCGGCGTTGAGGCGGGCGTTCCTTTTCTTTTCGGGGATGTAGACGTAAGAGTCGCGCATGAATGAGGTGAGCTTGATCTTGCGGTGAATGGCGTCGATGGAGACGAGCAGCATGGTGTCCGAGCGGGAGGTATCGTCCGCATTGCGGCGGTCGACGCCCAGAAGCAAAATGTTTTTCACGGCGCGATCCTGCGCAAGCTGGCTGCTGTCTAAAAAGACGTTGTCTTTGTGGCCCGTCTCGTTGTAGTTCACGCTGCGGAACATATTGTAGACCATGCCGACCGCCACGGCAAACAGCAGCGCGAGGATCATGAGCAGCGACAGGAAACGGCGGAAGAGGCTCTTTTTTTTGCGCATGGGCGGCAAATGCTGCTCCGGCTGCCGCTCCGGCCGGCGTTCGGGGCGGTGTTCGGTGCGGCGTTCAGGTGGGGACGGGGACGGCGCCGCGCGGTGAGGCCGCTGCGGTTCCGTGCGCTGCGGCTCCGGACGCTTGGGTTCCGGGCGCTGCGGTTCCGTGCGCTGCGGCTCCGGACGCTTGGGTTCCGTGTGCTGCGGTTCCGGATGCTGCGGTTCCGGTTCATCCGGCTTGGTGAAATCGTTGCCGAACGGGAACAGATCATAATCCTTCGGGCCGTAGCTGCGGTTGTAGCGTTTGGTAACGTAAACATCCTCATGCGCCTGACCGCTTTTTGGCTGACCGCCGTTATTCGGTTCTTTTCGGTTGTTGCCGACGTATATATCGTCCATGATGCATCTTCCTTTTGTTTGTACCGATCTGAAAAATGCTTTCGGTAAGCGCTGATGCGACCGGGGACGCACCGCCTGGCGGGATTGCTGCCGATGGAGCAAAAAACGCCGCCGGAAGGCACATCAACGGTTGCATCTGTGCTTACCTGCCGCAAGCGAATCTGTAAGCCGGGTTCTGTCATTGAAGGCAGCTATCTATCTACGCCTTGCGTTGCCGCAAGGCTCCAGCCACCCGTCGGAGAATCAGCCGAGCAAGCTTCTCCCGTCGGTGTTGCCTCGGATAGGGTTTACAGGGCCGGTCGGTTCCCCGCCGGCCGGTGAGCTCTTACCTCGCCTTTCCACCCTTACCTGCGTGAAGCAGGCGGTATATCTCTGTTGCACTTTCCCTAAGGTTGCCCTCGGCGGCCGTTAGCCGTTATCCTGCTCTGTGAGGCCCGGACTTTC
>CADBPL010000315.1 GCA_902796535.1 Oscillospiraceae bacterium | reverse complement strand
GTGGGAGAGTTCCCGAGCGGCCAAAGGGAACAGACTGTAAATCTGTCGGCGATGCCTTCGGTGGTTCGAATCCACCCTCTCCCACCACAAAAAAGCTTCTTTTGTCAGCAGACAAAAGAAGCTTTTTTGAACGGTGTGCTCCGCTCTCGCGGAACGTGATGTTGCCATGCAAGATGCGCCCTTCGGGCGTGATGTGTGCCTTTGGCACGTGAAATGGAACACATCACATCACATTGCGGCATAGCCGCAATACATCACTGTTTGCAAAGCAAACATCATCACTTTTCTCCACAGGCGCAAGCATCACTTTACAAGCATAAACTCGTTTATGGTATAACAAATTTGCATTTTCTGAAGGAATATGCTATTCTTCCTTAAAGCCCCATGATAAACGAGGTTATGAACAAAGCATTCCACTTACGCCGGAACAGGAGGAATCCAAATGAAAAGCGCAGTTAAACCAATCAAAAAAATGACCGCGATCTTTCTTTTAATCTCGGTGCTGCTCAGCCTGTGGCCGCTAACCGCCGCAAGCACGGCTTCAGCGCCCGATTTTGAGTATCTCACCTGCCCGAAAGAAGCGGTCAGTCCTTTTGAAGATTCGATCCTCGACCGGGCGTCCGGCGGCGACGATCTGCTTTCCAACCGCGGCTATGACGAAACCGGACTTTATATCTCGCCCTATTGGACGGGACGCGCTGCCGGAACGCAGGTTCCGGTTTATGCCGCCATGTGCTACGACGGAGGGCCCGACCGAGGCGTTCTCAGCTCCTTTGTTTATCTGTTTGTGCGTGATTTTGCCGACGGGATCCGGCTTGAGCTTGAACGCGGCGTTCAGGTAAAAAACGCCGTTGTGCTGCCGACGACCCTCGGCGCCGCCGCGTCGGTTTCCGGCAGCACGGTTTGCTTCACCGCAAAACAAACCGGCGTTTACACCTGCCTGATCAACGACGACAGCATGTGGGACGCGATCACCGTTTTTGTGAGGGACTGCCCGAACGAGGAGGAGGAGATCGCCGCCTACCGTGAGCGTTACGGGGCGGAAAAAGTGAAGGTCTTCCCGGCCGGTCGGTATGACCTTGACTGCATCGACGTGTCCGACTGCGACGCGCTGTATTTCTGCCGCGGCGCATATATCTGCGCCACACATCTCTATGATATCCGCGCCGAAGGCGACGTTTCCACAAGGCCCGGTTTCCTGAACTTTTTCGGCAAGACCGGCGGGGTGATCGACGGCTTCGGGATTCTCGACTTCAACCGTGTGGACAGAAACGAAACCTCTTACGTAAACATCCACTACTGCACCGACTGCACCGTGGAAGGTCTGCTCTGCCTGAATCCGGCGGGCTGGAACTTTACCGCTTATGCCGACAACAACCTGACCGTGCGCGATATTGCCGTGTTCGGATACCGCACCAACAGCGATGCGCTCAACATCTGCGGCAGCGAGAACGTGACGGTCAGCGACTGCTTCGCCCGCAGCGGCGACGATTCCTTCAGCGCCAAAACGACCAACACGGAGCACGACCTCAGGCACGTCCGTTTTGAAAACTGCGTCGGCTGGAGCGACAAGTGCCGCGCCTTCGGCATTACAGGCGAGGTTTACAGCCCTATTGAGGACGTTGTTTTCACGGACTGCGCAGTGCTTTACCGCAACGCCACATGGGATAATAACCGCGTGTGCTCACTGGCCGTATCGGTGGAATACGGCGGAGCCGCGATCACCGACGTGCTGTTTGAAAACATCGAAATCTACCGCGACACGGGAAGGGCGATCTTTGTTCTGATCACAAACCGGGAGCTGCGGGACTGCAAAATCAAAGGCGTCGTTTTTCGCAACGTCCGTTACCGCGCGGACGTCAAGGGCAGGATCGCTTCGGTGATCAAGCCCGCCGCCGGTGATAAGGTGCGTCTGTGGTTCTTCCGCCTTCTCAAGCAAACGCTTCCGTTCGGGTGGTTTGACGGAAAGCTCGAACAGCCACCCGTCAACGGCAACGAGATCGAGGTGACCTTTGATAACGTGACCGCCAACGGGCGCAAGCTCAACCGCTTCAACTTCGGAAGGTTTTTCACGACATCCGGCAACGAAGACCTGATTTTCCATTAAAAACCGGAACGGCTGATCGCCGCATCAAAACACGCTGCCCGACAGCATGGCAAAAAGCACCATGCTGCCGGGCCGTTTTCTTTTTACGTTTTTCTGCTAAGTGTTCATGTCAGAGGAAGAATGCTCTGTCAAATCACTTCGTGATAATGCCGGCAAAAAAAGTGTTTAACACCAGGCTAATGATCCTCTTGAACAAATTGATCATGATCTGCCAAACGTTTGCGGCTGCCCGGGCAGGTTCTTCCGCTGTTTCGCCGGATGCGGCCGGTTGATCGGATTCGACAATTTCAACCGCTTGATCGATCAGGGAGCAGTATTCAAGATAAACGCTGTCGGTTTGCAGTTCCTCGCTCGGCAATGTCTGATTGACGTTCGCCAACAGCAGACCGGCTTGTTCAAGCGTGGCAACATCAAG
>CADBPL010000314.1 GCA_902796535.1 Oscillospiraceae bacterium | reverse complement strand
CGAGGTGGTGCGCTGGCTGATGGAGCTGGATCACATCCCCTCCTTCTGCACCGCCTGCTACCGCGAGGGGCGCACGGGCGACCGCTTCATGAGCCTGTGCAAGGCGGGGCAGATCCTCAACTGCTGCCACCCCAACGCGCTCATGACCCTGTCCGAATATTTAACGGATTACGCCAGCGAGGAAACGAAAAAAATCGGTTCGGACATGCTGCAAAGAGAATTGCAGAAGATCCCGAACGACAAGGTGCGCGCCATTGCCGCAAAAAATATTGACGACATCCTGCACTCCAACAAACGCGACTTCCGGTTTTAAGGAGAAAACGCCATGAGTTTAAACGATACCGCCTCCGCCGAGCGCGTTCACATCGGCTTTTTCGGTGTGCGCAACGCGGGCAAATCCAGCGTGGTCAACGCCTTCACCGGCCAAAAGCTCTCGCTGGTCTCCGCCGTGAAGGGCACCACGACCGACCCTGTGACCAAAGCTATGGAGCTGCTGCCGCTCGGGCCGGTGGTCATCATCGACACCCCCGGCGTGGACGATGAGGGCGAGCTGGGCGAAATGCGGGTCAAACGCGCCCGGCAAACGCTGAATAAAACCGACGTGGCCGTTCTGGTGGTCGATGCCGCCGCCGGTTTGCGCGAAAACGACCGCCGGCTGCTCGATGCGTTTGAGGCAAAGAAAATCCCCTATATAATTGTATATAATAAATCCGATTTATTACCGGCCGTGCCGCAGGCGGGCGAAAACGAGCTTTACGTCAGCGCCTTAAACGGCACGAACATTTTTGAGCTGAAAGAAAAGGTCGCCCGGCTGGCACAGACGGGCGAACCCCAAAAAACGCTGCTCGACGGTCTGGTCGCGCCCGGCGACGTGGTCGTGCTGGTCACGCCCATTGACGAATCCGCCCCAAAAGGGCGCATGATCCTGCCGCAGCAAAACACCATCCGCGACGTGCTCGACCACGGCGCGATCAACCTTGTGGTCAAAGAAACCGAGCTGGAACAGGCGCTGGCCGCCCTCGGGCAGCCGCCAAAGCTGGTTATCACCGATTCGCAGGCGTTCGGCAAGGTCAAGGCGATCGTGCCGCCGGAAATTCCGCTGACCTCGTTTTCCATTCTGTTCGCCCGTTACAAAGGCGATCTGGCGCTGACCGCGGCCGGCGCGTTTGCGGTCGACGCCCTGAAGGACGGCGACACGGTGCTCATTGCCGAAAGCTGCACCCACCACCGCCAGTGCAACGACATCGGCACGGTCAAGCTGCCAAAGCTCCTCACCGCGCGCACAGGCAGGCAGCTGGGCTTTGCCTTCACCTCCGGCACGGAGTTTCCCGACGAGCTTTCGCCCTATGCGCTGGTGGTGCATTGCGGCGGCTGCATGATCAACGAGCGCGAAATGAAAGCCCGTCTGCAAACCGCGCGGGACGCCGGGGTGCCCGTGACCAATTACGGCATTCTGCTCGCGCATCTCAACGGCATTCTGGAACGCGCGCTGGAGCCGTTTTCCCGCAGCGCGGGGGCGTAAAACGGGCGGCCGCCGCGGGCGGCGGAGAGCGGCTCCGGCAGGGGAAAACCCTTCACAAAACGCTGCCGGATCAAGCCGGTCTTTGTCATATTTGAAACCTTTTTGCAGCAGCAGGATCAAGGGGCTCAAACGCCTTGATTCTGCTTGCTTTTTTGCCCTTTTTCGCCCGGATCCCGCACCGAAAAGCAAGGTCAAAAAGCGGACTCCAGCCGGAATATTATTTCTGTTTCCGTGATAAAAACGCCTTTTGTAACCATTTGTAACTTTTTCGGTTTTTCACAAAAAACGGCCCTTTTCCCAAAGCGGAAAACGGCTTTTTTCTGTTTTATCGCTTGAATTATTTCATTTTGTTTGTGCAATTTGCACAAATTTCAGATTCTAAACGATTTGACAATTTGGCATGGTATCGTTATAATTGGCAATTGCCGGTTGATACTATCGTTGACCGGGTCGCAGAAATAACCGCCACAAACCGTAATATCCGTATGATAACAACGTGAGACGTAAGGGTAAGGGCAGCCCCCCTACCCCCTGAGGAGAAGAACGATGTCAGAGCAAAAAAGGAACCGTTTTTCGGTTACCCGCATACTCAAGCGTATGCTCGCCACCGTGCTGGTCATCACGCTCGTGTGGGGCACCATTCACGCCACCGCAAGCGACGACGCCTACTACTACGTTGACCTTCACGACGGAAAACATGTTACCACCGCATACACGGCCAAAACCATTGCGAAAGAAGTGCTCGCCGAGGCCGGCATCCCCGTGTCTTCCTATGATACGATCGACGACAGCAAATTCCAGCCCGGCGCTGACGGCTGCGTGATCACCGTCAACCGCCCCAACCTTGTGGGCGTGAACGACGAAAGCGGCACGGTCTATTTCACCTTTGACGGCACGGTCGCCGAAGCCATTGAAGAGGCAAAAGTGACCATCGGCAAGGAAGACCTTGTCAACTACAAAGAAAATGCTCCCGTGCAGGACGGCATGATCATTTCCGTGGCGCGCGCCTTCCCGGTGACTGTTTGCTACCACGGCAAAAAGATCCCCGTTCAAATGGCGGTCGGCACCGTGGGCGACGCGCTGAAAAAAGCCGGCGTGACCCCGGGCAAGAACGACCGTGTGTCGATCGACCTCAAAGAGGTCGTTTCCAGCGGAATGTCCATTCTGGTGGATGAGATCATCTACAAAGAGCGCGTCCAGACCCAGATCATCCCCTTTGCCTCCGTGTGCAAAAAGGATTCTTCCATGGCTCAGGGCGCCCAGCGCATCACCACCAAGGGTGAGGACGGCCAGATCGAGGTCACCTACCGCGATAAATTCGTCAACGGCGAACTGCGCGACACCGCCAAAATCAACGAAAAGATCATCAAAAAGTCTGTCACGCAGGTCACCTCCATCGGCACGAAAAAAATCTACAACGTCAGGGCCAAGGGCGTTCCCTATTCCACGCTCGGCACCGTACCGCTGGACAGCAACGGGGTGCCCCAGTACTACACCAAGGTCTTTACCGGCAGCGGCACCGCCTACACCGGCGGCACCGGAACGGCCTCCGGGCGCAAACCGGCGGTCGGCCTCGTAGCCGTTGACCCCAAAAAGATCCCCTACGGCACCCACCTCTATATCGTTGCGACTGACGGCACCGTTTACGGCTACTGCATCGCGGCGGATACCGGCGGCTTCATTTACGACGGCAGAACCATCGTGGACGTTTATATGGACAGCTACGAGGACTGCGTGCAGTGGGGCCGAAAGAACGTGAACGTTTACGTTCTCGACTGACCCGAAACCGAATGAAAAGGACTTGCGCGGCAGGTCCTTTTTTTGTTGGATCAAACAAAAAAGCGCGGGCGGGGGCGACAGACGAAAAAACCACTTGCCAAACAGAAACTTTTTATATATAATGATGCTATCCGAAAAAAGGAAGGGAAGAGAAGGATATGAAAAAAAGAATTTTAGCCGTTCTTTTAGCTGTTATTTCACTGCTTTCGTTCGCCTCCTGCGGGGGCAGGAAGAAGACGACGACCGACAACACCGAGGTTGAGCGGCTCACGCTGCCCGGCGATGACAGCCTGCTGTTCGGCAGCGTGCCGAAGCCCAAGGCCGAGCTGACCCGCTACAACAGCGGCAAAGACAAAAAAGGCTATACCTACCAGTGGGAATTCAAGGGCATGTCTTACGACGAATTCAAGGACTATGTGAACGATCTGAAAAAAGCGGATTTCGCCTATTTCAGCACCTCTGTTTACGCCAACGTGGCCAAAGAGCCTGCGTTCAAAAAGACCGCCGAGGAGTGCGGCTACACCGCCAGCTGGCTGGGCGTGCGCAGCGGCTTATACGTGAGCGTAATGTGGTACGGCGACGAGTTTTTTGAAAAGCACAAGATCACCGGCCCGAACTGCCGCGTGATGTTCTACACCTATAACCCCTTTGCCACGGAAAACGCCAGCGAAGCGTCGACCGCCGCCAAAGCGAAGAAATAACGGAGGAATGATTGCCATGATCGCACAGCTTGAAAAGCCGAAGGCGGGCGAGCCGATCGCCGCCATGAACACCTCCATGGGTGTTATCAGAATTCGCCTGTTTCCCGAGGCCGCGCCAAAGGCCGTGGAAAACTTTGTGACCCACGCCAAAAACGGTTATTACGACGGCCTGATCTTTCACCGCGTCATCAACGATTTTATGATTCAGGGCGGCGACCCCGAGGGCACCGGCCGCGGCGGCGAAAGCATTTGGGGCAAGCCGTTTGAAGATGAATTCCACGTTGATCTGCACAACCTGCGCGGCGCGCTCTCCATGGCCAACGCCGGCCCCCACACCAACGGCAGCCAGTTCTTCATCGTGCAGGCCAAAGAGGTGGAGCCGAGCCTGCTCACCCAGATGGAACAGCTCGCCAACCGCGGGTTCCCCGCCGAAACCGTCGCCAACTATGAGGCGGTGGGCGGCACGCCGTGGCTGGATTACAAGCACACCGTGTTCGGTCAGGTGTTCGACGGCATGGACGTGGTCGACGCCATTGCCGCGGTGGATGTGAACCGCAGCGACAAGCCGCTTGAAAAGGTGGTCATCCGCTCCATCGAAATCAGCGAAGCGGAATAAACGATAACAAGG
>CADBPL010000313.1 GCA_902796535.1 Oscillospiraceae bacterium | reverse complement strand
TTTCAAGGTGCGTGCCCGTCGTTTTTCGACGGCTTGACTATACTACCACATCATTCCACCGCTGTCAACACTTTTTTTCAGTTTTTTGAAAATTTTTTTTGTTTTTTCGGACAAGCCTGTTTTCTGGCGTATTTTGCCGCCGAAAAGGCAGAAAACTGAAAACTTTATTCGACAAAGCGGGAGCGCTCTGATATAATATATACCATTATCTGTTTGGAGGTGCCGCGTTGGACAGGCCCGATTACAAGCAAACCAGGCAAATGCGCGAAGGCTTTGAGCAAGCTGTGGCCGATTTGTGCGCGATCGAACAATCGCAGCAAAACGCTGCGCAGGAGATTCGCGCGCTGACGAAAGCGGCGCTGGAAGAACGGCAGGACGCCGCCCTGCGCGAAATTGACGTTGAGCAGCTCAACGCCGGCAAAAACGGCATCCGCGTTTCCGCCCTGCGCAAGGCGGGCATCAACAACCTGTCGCAGCTCGCGGGCAAAACGCAGCATCAGATCGAGATGATCCCCGGCATCGGCCCGGATAACGCCCAAAAAATATATGCGGCCATGAAGGCGCTGACGGCGAGCCTGAAACAGGACGGCGCCGTTCGGTTTAACCTGACGAGTCTGACGCCCGGTGAAGAAAAGCTGCTCAGGCGGCTCTATGCTTTGCGCAGCACGCAGGCGCTCATCGGGCAGGCAAAGACGCTGCGAACGGAAGCAGAGGCACAGCAAAACGCGCTGAGAGCCATTGCCCCGGCAACCGGGGCTGTCAGGTGGCTGTTCGCCTCCAAAGCCAAAAAAGAAGAAGCCCTCCGTGCGCTCGAGGCGTTTACGGCCTATGGCCGAGAGCGCTTTGCCCCGACATTCCGGCGCATTTCGGAGCGGTTTGACGCCGTAACGAACGCCGAAACAGCCGTTTGCCGCGCGGACTTTGAAAGCAACGCAGCCGCTTACTACGCGCTGCTGGAAAAGCTAACCGGCCGTAAGAGCGCCCCGCCCGCCGACAACGGGCTTTCGGCGCAGCTCACGCAGCAGATCGAAGCAGTCGAAATCAACACAGAGGGGCTGAAGGCCACGCTGCGTTCGTATCAATTGTTCGGGCTGCGCTATATCCTCAAGCAAAAGCGTGTGCTGCTGGGCGACGAAATGGGGCTGGGCAAGACCATGCAGGCCATTGCGGCCATGGTGTGCGCCCGCAACGCGGGGCAGCATCACTTCATGGTCATCTGCCCGGCGAGCGTGGTGGTCAACTGGTGCCGTGAGATCGAAACATTCAGCGACCTGGAAACGGTGCGCGTGCAGGGGAACAACGATGAAGCCGAGCTGCGCTGGCGCGAAAACGGCGGTGTGCTGGTGACGACCTTTGAATCCTCCTCCAAAGTGGAGCTCCCGGAACGGTTCCGGTTCGGCATACTGGTCGTGGACGAAGCGCATTACATCAAAAACCCCGCAGCCATCCGCACCAAATCGGTCGTGCGCATCATGGCGCACACCGACCGCGTGCTGTTCATGTCGGGCACGCCGCTGGAAAACCGGGTGGAGGAAATGTGCTTTCTCATCAGCCTTCTGCAGCCGGACGTGGCCGAAAAAGCCAGGCAGATCAAATCGCTTGCGGCTGCGCAGGCCTTTCGCAGCGTCGTGGCGCCGGTCTACCTGCGCCGCAAGCGCGAGGACGTGTTAAAAGAATTGCCTGAGTTGACACAGCGCAAAGAATGGTGTATTCTGTTACCGGAAGAAAAGAAGGTTTATGAAAATTCAATATTAAATAAGGAGTTCGCCCGGGCGCGCCGCGTTTCGTGGAATGCGCCGAGCCCCGCTGAGTCTTCCAAGGCGCAGCGGCTGCTGAAGATCGCCGATTCCGCGCGGGAGGAAAACCGCAAGGTGATCGTGTTTTCATTTTTTCTCGACACGATCGCGACCGTTTGCGAGCTGCTCGGCGAACGCTGCCTGGAACCCATCAACGGCTCCGTTTCACCGGAACGCCGGCAGGAGATCGTGGACGAATTCAACGCGGCGCCCGGCGGCTCGGTGCTGGCGGCGCAAATTCAATCGGGCGGCACCGGGCTGAACATTCAGGCGGCGAGCGTCGTTATTCTGTGCGAACCGCAGCTCAAGCCGTCGATTGAAAATCAGGCCATTTCGCGCGCCTACCGCATGGGGCAGACCAAAAACGTTCTGGTTTTCCGGCTGCTGTGCGACGACACGGTGGACGAGCGCATCATGGAGCTGGTGGAAAGCAAGCAGGCCGTATTCAACGCGTTTGCGAACGATTCCAGGGCGGCGGAAACCATGACGGAGATCGACGACGCGTCGTTCGGCAGGATCGTGGAACAGGAAAGCGCC
>CADBPL010000312.1 GCA_902796535.1 Oscillospiraceae bacterium | reverse complement strand
CGGTCGCCTTGCTCTCGTCGCCGATGCCCCACGTGATCTCAAACCCGAACGTATGCTTTTCGCCTTTTTCGTCGGTCAGGTAGGTCGAGCCGTTGCCCCAGTACCACACCAGCCGGTAGGGCGAATTGACGCGGCCCCAGTCGAGCGTGGCAAAGGTGTCGTCTTTGCTGAATTCAAACACCTTGCTGCCCACGCGGTAGGTGCCGCAGCAGGGCATGCAGTTTTGCTTGGTGGTCATGAAAAAGCTGGTCGGGTGGTTTTTAAAGGGCAGGAGGGTGGTGATGTTTTCCAGCCCGTCGGGAATGTCCATTTCAAACCGGCATTCCACTTCCTCCCCCTTGAGCGTGGATTTGAAATAGAGCGTGCGGCTGTTTTTCATGGTGTTAAAGTCAAAGGTCGCTTCGCCGATGGCTTTGATGGTGTAGCCCACGCGGTTGGGTACGTCGCCCTTGGGGGGCAGGGGATATTTGCTTCGCCCGCCCGCAAAATAGGCGCCCGCGTCATACAGCGTGCCCGCGCCGAGCTTTTTGGCGGGGTCGGGGTTTTTCAGGTCAATGAGCGCGGCGGTGATGAAGCCGCCGAAGGAAATGTTGGCAAAATTGATCTGTACCATATAGCGGCCGTTGCTGATCTGGTAAAAATCCCATTCCTTGCTGCGCATGGCGGGTTTGACCGGCCTGCGGTCATAGTTGAACACCATGTGCCGCGCCCAGCCGGCGGCGGTCAGTGTGCCGTCCGGCGCGAGCATATCGGTCGGGCCGGTGTATTCCTTCTGTTCACTTTTCACTTCGCCGTTGAGCCAGCTTAAATAGGTGCGTTTGAGCGGTTCGGACATGGTCGATCCCTGCTTTCTTCTTATTCGTTATTATTCGGCAAAACATGCTTTCACTTTTTCAAGCTCGGCGGGTATATCAATATGCTGCGCGCACGCGCTGACGCATTGGCGGCATTTGCGGCACAGCTCCGCCCGGCCCGTCAGCGCGGCGTATGCTTCGCCGGCCTTCTTTTTGCCGCGGGTCACGGTCGCGTTATAGAGGCTGAAGCAATCACTGATGCTGACCCCGAACGGGCACGGCATACAGTAGCGGCAGCCGGTGCAGGCAACGAGCGGCATGGTGTGGTAGACCTCGGCCGCGCGCGCAAAGGCGGCGCGTTCCTCTTCGGTCAGCATGCCCGCGGCGCTGCGTGAGGCATAGGTCAGGTTGTCGTCCACCTGCTGCTGGGTGCTCATGCCGCTGAGCAGCAGCGCCACCTCGGGGCGATCCCACACAAAGTCCAGCGCCAGCTCCACATGATTCTTATTCTGCGGCAGCTCGTTTTTGACCAGCGGCGGGATGCTGTCCGCCAGCCGCCCGCCGCGCAGCGGTTCCATCACCACGCAGCTGATCCCTTTTTGGGCGGCGTACTGCAAGCCCTCCAGACCGGCCTGATAATCGGTGTCGACGTAGTTGAACTGGATCTGACAGAAATCCCAGTCAAACGCGTCAATGATCTCTTTGAACAGCGCGCAGTCGTCGTGGAAGGAAAAGCCGAGGTATTGGATCTTCCCTTCCGCGCGGGCTTTTTTCATGCTTTCGAGGGCGTCAAATTTTTTGACCTTGTTCTGCCACAGATCATGGTTGAGGCAGTGCAGCAGATAAAAGTCGATATGATCGGTGTTGAGCCGTTCCAGCTGATGCTCCAGCCGCATCTCGAACGTGACGTCCTGCGTCAGATCGTAAATCGGCATTTTGGTGGCCAGATACACCCGTTCGCGGTAGCCGTCCGCCAGCGCCTGAGCCAGCACTTCCTCGCTTTCGCCGTCGTGGTAGTAGTAGGCGGTGTCCACATAATTCACGCCGCGGTCGATGGCGGAACGGATCATCCGGATGGCTTCCGGGCGGTCGATCTTTTTATCGGCGCGAACAGGCAGACGCATGCAGCCGAAGCCGAGCGGACAGACCTCGACGCCGATTTTTTGAAAGGTGCGTTTTACCATGGCGGTCGTCCTTTGCTTTTATTGTTCCAAACCGAAATATTTTGCGGCGTTGTTGTAGGAAACGTCCTGCACCAGCTGCCGGAGCGTGTCCATATCGTTGGGGTACAGGCCGTTTTCGACCATGTCGCCGATCAGGCCGCAGAGGATGCGGCGGAAATATTCATGGCGCGGGTAGGACAGGAACGAGCGCGAATCGGTGACCATGCCCACGAACCGGCCGAGGATGGACAGGTTGCCCAGCGCCTTCATCTGTTCGCGCATGCCGTCGAGGTTGTCGTTGAACCACCAGCCGGAGCCGAACTG
>CADBPL010000311.1 GCA_902796535.1 Oscillospiraceae bacterium | reverse complement strand
GCCGTTCACTTCCAGCACGCGGCAGCGGCGCTTTTCGCCGTTGGCCAGCTCGATCTCGCCCAGCTCGTTATATTTGACGCGGTCAACTTCTCTGACGAGCATCAGAGGACCTGCCACCTCTTGAATGGTTCGGTATTCCTTCGGCATCAGTCTTCCTCCTTCGCGCACGCTTCTTTCAGTTCGGCGTCTAATTTTGCTTCAATATGGTCAAATTCAGCTGAAACTTCGGTCTCTTCAATATACTTGAATCGGCCGATGGCTTCGCGAACCGGCATTTTGACGATTCTTTCAATGTCGGCGCCGCCGTTGAGCGCTTCGAGCGCTTTATCATAAAAATCAATGACCAGCTTCATCATGCAGTGCTGCTTTTTCAGCGAGGAATAGGTGTCGACCTCGTGGAAAGCGAGCTGATGCAAAAAGTCCTCACGGATGGAGCGCGCCGCTTCCATCTTCAGGCGGTCGGGCGCGGAGAGGGCGTCCATACCGACGAGCTTGACGATCTCGTCCAGCGCCGCTTCGTCGGACAGCAGGCTCATCATGCGCCCGCGCAGCACCGTCCAGTCACGCGCGACGTGCTCATTGAACCACGCGCCAAGAGAATCGGCGTAGAGCGAATAACTCGTCAGCCAGTTGATGGCGGGGAAATGGCGTTTGTAAGCCAAAGCGGAATCCAACCCCCAGAACACCTTGACGATGCGCAGCGTTGCCTGGGAAACGGGTTCGGAAATATCGCCGCCCGGAGGCGACACGGCGCCGATAACGGACAGCGCGCCCTCGCGGTGGTCGGAACCGAGCGAAATCACGCGGCCGGCGCGTTCATAGAACTGCGCCAGACGGCTGCCGAGGTAGGCCGGGTAACCCTCTTCACCGGGCATTTCTTCAAGGCGGCCCGACATTTCGCGCAGCGCCTCCGCCCAGCGGGAGGTGGAATCCGCCATGAGCGCAACGGAATAGCCCATATCGCGGAAGTATTCGGCAATGGTGATGCCGGTATAGATCGAGGCTTCACGCGCGGCCACGGGCATATCGGAGGTGTTGGCGATGAGCACTGTGCGCTCCATGAGGGATTTGCCCGTGTGCGGGTCGATCAATTCGGGAAATTCGTTGAGCACGTCGGTCATTTCGTTGCCGCGCTCACCGCAGCCGATGTAGACGACGATGTCGGCTTCCGCCCACTTGGCCAGCTGATGCTGGGTCACGGTCTTGCCGCTGCCGAACGGGCCGGGGATGGCGGCAACGCCGCCCTTGGCCAGGGGGAACAGCGCGTCGACCACGCGCTGACCCGTGATCAGCGGCATATCGGGCGAGAGCTTTTTGGCGTAGGGTCTGCCCTTACGAACCGGCCAGCGCTGCATGAGCGTGAGCGGGATCTTATTGCCGTTGGATTCCACGGTGCAAACGGTCTCTTCCACCGTGAATTTGCCGCGAAAAATCGTGTTGACCGTGCCGCACACGTCGGGCGGCACCATAATTTTGTGAACCACCACGTCGGTCTCCTGCACCGTGCCGATCACGTCGCCGCCTTTGACGGCGTCGCCGGCTTTGACGCAAGGCTCAAACGCCCACTTCTTTTCGCGCGAAAGCGACGGCACCTCAATGCCGCGCTTGAGGCTGTTGCCGGTCAGGCGCATGATCTCTTCCAGCGGGCGCTGGATGCCGTCAAAAATGCTGCTGATCAGGCCGGGCCCAAGCTCCACGCTCAGCGGCACGCCGGTGGATTCGACCGGCTCGCCCGTGCCAAGGCCGGACGTTTCTTCATAAACCTGAATGGAAGCGCGGTCGCCGTGCATTTCGATGATCTCGCCGATCAGGCGTTCATCGCTGACGCGCACCACGTCGAACATATTGGCGTCGCGCATACCGCTCGCTACCACAAGCGGGCCGGAAATTTTGGTAATCGTTCCTTTGCTCATATCACAATCACGTTCCTTTCTTGTAATCGCTGATGCGATCCGCCACCTGCGAGTTGATCAGCGGTTACTCTTGCGCCGGTCATTTCAGAATATCCGAACCGACCGCCTGCTCCACCGTTTTGCTCACAACCGCCATTCCGATGCCGGTGTTCCCTTTTACGCCGGGGATCGGCACGACCGCCGGGATCGGCTGACTGTGATACCGCTCGATCTGCTGCGGGATCTGCGAAGCGAGCGCTTCGGTGATGTAAATGACCGCGTAATCCTCCTGCGCGAGGTGGCGCAGCAGGTTGGCCGCCTCATGAGGATCGACGCAGGGAAAAATCTGAAGGCCGAGGGAGGCAAAGCCGTAGATGCTGTCGGCGTCGCCGATGACTCCCACTTTATACATAAAGGCTCCTCACTCTCCTCTCAATTTCCTGCTGCGGCAGCCGGTTGAGCTTGCCGCTGAGGATGATGCGCACGTTTTTCACCTGTGATTCACAGGCCAGATAGTAGGCTGCCACGGGTTCCACCCCGAAGGCGCTGTGTTTGGCCTGAATATAAACGGCCATCAGCGCATCGTCACACTCTTTTTCAAAGCTGACCGAATCGGTCAGCAGGCCCTTGGCAAGGCGCGGGTAACCGGCGGCATCCAGCGTCTGCGCAAGCTCTTCCGCGCCGCTGCGCGCGGCGGCGCACAGCGCGGCCTTGTCAAGCTTGCCGCTGCCGCTGAGCGCCTGCTCCAGAAACGCTTCATCCTTGCCGGTTCTGAAGCAGCGGTAGGCCGTTTTGGCGTCGGCACAATCCGCCACCGTTTGGGCCAGCGTGAGCAGCATGGCGCTTTGACTGCGTTTGGCCATTTCGACAGCCGTCTGCATGGCGGCGCAGTCGAGCAGGCAATCGGCGCGCTGACCGTTGCCGGTCTGCACCAGCATATCGTAAGCCTCCTGCGCGCTGCTTTGCAAAAACGCCGGAAGCTGCTCGAAGCGGTGCTTTTCGACGGCCTCAAGGAGCGCGTCGCTGTCGGCCACGCTTGGGCGCAGCATATAGTTTTGGGCGTCACTGCCCGTGAATTTGCATTTGAGGGCCGCTTTCAGGTTGTGAAAATCGTTGAACACGATCACGCTGTTCAGGATCGACACATCCTCCAGCGAGCTTTGGATCAGCTCCCACGCTTCTTCCCTCCTGCGGTGAAAAGCGGCGGCGTTGCTGTCGCTTTTTTCGTCGAGCTCCCAACCCTTATCGTTGAGGAACGCGACGGCGCTTTTGTGATCGGGCGCCGAAATAAGCTGTTCAAAATCCGCCGAAGTGAGAAGATTCAGCTCATTACAGCGGATACGCGCCACCGCATAAGCAAAATGTAACTCGTTCATGCCAGTACCGGTCATGCGACCCGAGCGGATCGCACCCTTTCGTTATTACTTCTCGTTTTCCTCTGTTTCAAACAGCATTCGGTTGACCAGTTCGGTCAGCTCCTCGCGTTTTTCGGCGATGAGCGCGGCGGGGGTGCCGTTGATCTCGATGTTGCCGTAAACCAGCACAAAGCCGCCCGGAATATCGGCCGGGTCTTTGCACAGCTTAATGTCGCCGAGCTTTGACAGGAAAGCGCCCGGCGCCCGGCGCAGGTCGCGTTCACTCAGGTGCAAAACGCCCTCGCCCGGCTGCGCGTTGGCTTTGATCAGCTTTGACAGGGCGTTGAAGTAATCCTTATCGGGCAAAGCGAGAAAGGACTGCTCCGCCTGATCGATCGCGTCGTTGATGACCTGCGTTTTCGCCTGCAGGATCGCCTGCTTTTTCTGCTGCTGAACCGAAGCGAGCGCGCGCACCACCACCGCCTTGGCCGCTTCATCGGAATCGGCCTCGGTCACGGCGTGCTGCTGTTCAAGCTCCGCCCTGGTGCTCTCGGCGATCTCCCGCGCCTGTTTTTCAGCCTGCGCGATCACCTGATCGCAGCGCTGCGCGGATTCCGCCTGAATTCTTTCAATAATTTTCGTTAAACCGTCCATCCGCGCTCACCCTTAAAAAGCGATGTCGGTGATTCTGACGATGGAGAGCAGGGAGATGAGCAGAGTCAGAACGGCATAGGTTTCGACCATGGCCGCCATGGTGATGGATTTACCGCTCTGCTCGGGGCGCTTGGCCACAACGCCGATGCCCGCCGCAGCGGCTCTGCCCTGCGCGATGGCGGAAAAATAGCCGACGATGGCAATGGGCAGGCAGGCAGCCAGCAGCGCCAGACCCTTTTTGAGGGAAAGATCGGAAAAATCACCGCTGAGCACGTTGATCTTGACGAGCAGCAGGAAAGCGGTCAGGAAGCCGTAGAGGCCCTGCGTACCGGGCAGGATCTGGAGAATGAGGACTTTACCGAATTTGGACGGGTCTTCCGTGATGACGCCCGCGCCGGCTTCGCCGACGAGACCGACGGCCCGCGCGGAGCCGAGACCGGACAGGATTGCCGCCAGAGCGGCGCCGAGAATTGCGAATACAGTACCGAGATTAGCCATTTGTTTTTTCCTCCGTAAACTTAAAATATTTTGTATTGACCGAAAGCGGGGTAAAGCTTCTGCCGCCGCCCTCGTAAAATTTTGAGAAGAATTCGACGTATTGCAGTCGGT
>CADBPL010000310.1 GCA_902796535.1 Oscillospiraceae bacterium | reverse complement strand
GTATGACGGCACGGACGCTTATTTCGTCAAGCTCGTTGCCAACGGGCTGATCAGCGCAGACGCCCTCACCGACGCGCAGCTTATGGCCGCCGACTGCAACCACGACGGCAGGATCGATTCGCTGGACGCTGCCACGCTCGAACAGGCCGGGCTGCTGCTGGCCAACGTCAACCAATCCGCGCCGCAGGAAGAACTGCAAATCAACAGCGTCTATCTGGAATACCTTGAAATGATCGATCAAACGCCTGATTCGGTCGAACCAGAAGCCGATGAAGAACCGCCCGCCGCGGAAAAGACGTTCCTCATCGAAACGATCCTCCGCTTCTTCCGCGCGGTTTACCGCTATTTGTTCAACCTCATTTTCGTCAAAGTGTTCTGATCAAAACCAAAAAAAGCAGGGCGCAGATTTCGGTCTGACGCCCTGCTTTTTGGCTGAATATGCTTATTGCGTGATGTTCGGCAGCATAAACACGAGCATTCTCAAAAATGCCAGCAGCCTTGCCCAAAAGCCGGTCTGGATGGTGACGTGTTCCACTTCGCTTTCGGCTAAAACGGTCGTGCCGTCCTCGTCGATGAGCTTTGCCTGCACGGTGTAGCTCGCCTTTGCCCGCCGAACGGTGAAGCTTTCGCCCGTGCCGCTGTCCGCTTCGTTGAGGAACCAGTGGACGGCGGAGCCGTCGGGCGGCAGGGTCGTTTCGGCGGAAAAGTGCAGGGTGGTTTTGTAGCCCTCTTTGCGGTATTCGACAAAATTGTGAATCACCACCGTCGGGTCGATCGTTTCTTCCACTAAAATGAACACGCCGGAGCGCTCGACCTCAACAATGAAATAACGCTCGTCCTCGCTTGCGGCGCAGACCCTGTCCGCGCTGCCCGCCTTCGGCCTGAGGCGGTAGGAATCCATCTGTTTCCCCGCGTCGCCTGCGATCTGGCAGACGCGGCTTTTTTTGACGTTCCCGTTTTCGGGCACCGGCAGGAACAGCGTTACCTTATGCCCTGCGTTGAGCGGCACGTCGCGGCCGCCTTCGTCCACAAGGCGGATCCGGCAGGCGCCGCGCAGCGTTTCGCGCGGATTGCAGGCCAGCCCCGTTTCATAATCGGGGGAATCAAAGGCCACCTCCTCGAACGAGATCCACTCGGCCAGCAGCAAAACCGTTTCATTGAACGCGCCGGGCTCATATTCCGCGTGAACGTCTGTGAGGGAATCCGGGTGGTGCGGCGCAAGAAGCGGATGCCTGCCGCCGCACACATGGAAGGGAACGCCGTTTTCCGCGGCGTAGGTTTTGGCATAGCAGTCCCCCGTGGCCGCGCAGAGGTAGGCCAGGTGCGGGCAGGCGCCGAAAACGTCCCCGTCCATATAGTCGATCGTGGCGGGAACGTGGGCGAACGCAAGGCTCGCGCAGCCGTAAAACGCCTGATAGCCAAGGTGAGTGAGGCTGTCGGGCAGAAGGATCTGCTCCAGACTTGCGCAGCCGTAAAACGCGTAATAACCAATGCTTGTCAAATGATCGGGCAGGATCACATTGTGTAAAGCCCGGCATTCGCGGAACGCGTCGCCCCCGATGGCCGTGACGCTGTTCGGGAGGTTGATCGCCGCGAGCCGGGTGCAATAGTAAAAAGCGGATTCGCCGCATTCGGTCAGGCCCTCCGGCAAGGTGACGCTTTGCAGGCTCTCGGCAAAAGCGAACGCGTCCGCGCCAATGTGCGTCACGCCTGCCGGAACGGTGAACGACGTGCGCTCAGCGCCCGCCGGGTATTTCACCAGCGCGGTTTTGGCTTTGTTATAAAGCACGTTATCTTCGGCGGTGAAGGAACCGTTGTTTGCATCGACCGTGATTTCGGTCAGCTTTTTGCAGGCGCGGAACGCGCTGTCGCCGATCGTCTGAACGCCGCTGCCGACGTGCAGACTTGAGAGCTTCGTGCAGAATTCAAACGCGCCCAAGCCGATTTCTGTCACGCTGTCGGGAAAGGTCATGGCTGTAAGCGCCGCACAATAATAAAAGGCGTAATCGTCCAGCTGCGTAACGCCGGCGGCAAGGGTGACGCGCTGCAGCTTGCGCGCGTGGGCGAACGCGTAGGCGCCAACGGCCGTTACGCCGCTCGGAACCGTGAACGCCGTGCGCGGATGCCCCGCCGGGTATTGAAGCAGAGCGGTTTTGTCCTTGGTGTAAAGCACGCCGTTTTCATCGGCGGCAAAGGCGGCGCTGTCTGCGGCAACCGTGAACGCCGTCAGCCCCGTGCAGCCGTAAAACGCCTGCGCCCCGATGCTCGTCACGCCGGCCGGAATGGTGACGCCCGTGAGCTTCGAGCAGGAGGAGAAGGCCTCTTCCCCGACGCCGGTAACGGGACAGCCGCTGACCGAAGAGGGGATCGTGATCTCGCCTTCGGCGGCCGCGTCGCATTCCGTCAGGGTCGCTTCTCCCTGCGCTATTTCATAGCAGAAAAGCCCATCCTCCACATAATCGCTGTCGTCTTCCGCGCGCGCCGTGCAAAAACCGCCCGCGCCTGTCAGCAGCAGGAGCGCGGCGAGCAAAAGCGCCGTGAATCGGACGGTATGGCTTGATCGGATGATTTCTGTTCTCATAGAATATCCTTCCTTATTGTTCTCTGACTTTTCGGCCGATGTATTGGAGCGCTTCGACCTGTTCCGGGTCAAAATTCCCGTGGCAGTCCACAAAAATATCCACGGTGATCACGGCGCCGGCGGCGTTGTTTTGGCGAATGTAATCCGCGATATATTCCCTGCTGCGCCTCACGCCCGTGTTGCGCCATCCGGCGCAGATGTTGCCGTCGCGGTAATGGCCCATGGGGATGAGCAGGTGATTCTGCGCGCCGTCGGTGAAGCGGTTTTTGAAAATATAGGTGAAATCGTTGTCCTCGCCGCAGGTGAAGGTTTCGTTCTCGTACCATTTGATCGGCGTGTCGTCGCCCGTTTTGCTCACGAAGGAGGCGGTACCGCTGTTGAAGGCGCACAGCGCGTTCGGGTTGCCTTTGGTGATCGCGTCATAGTAAAGGGAGAGCAGCGCGTTGTTGTAGCCGAGCGACTGATAGCAGCCGTCGACCCACCAGCCCTTGATCAGATCGCCGTAGCGCACAGCGTATTCCTCGAGCACGGCCGCCCAGTTGCGCACAAAATGCTCGTCCACCGTGCCGTGGAGGTCGGCCTCGTAGTCTTCGTATAACCCCATGGCGGGCCCGGCGGTTTTGTCAAAATGCGGGCCGTCGCCCGTGTAATACAAAAACAAGTCAATGTTGTACGGCTTGAGCGCGGCGCCGATATCCGCGATCAGGTCGCGTTCGCTGCAGGCTTCACCGGGGCGAATGCCGGTGATGCGCGAATAGGCGCTGTTGGGCGCAATGAGAAAACGCGTGCCCTGCATCACGGTGATGACGTAATAGCCGCAGCCGATCTCGTGCAGCGTTCCGGCAAGCTTCTCCACGTCAAAGGAACGGGTCTGCTCGTTCCATTCCTCTGCCATCCGTTTGATCTCGTCCGGCCGTTCTCCGCGGATGTCGGTGTATCCCTTTTCACTGTAATAAAGATAGTGGTTGAAAATGCCCCACTTGTTTTGCATCATTCTGTCCTGTGCGTTCATGCTGCTTTTCTCCTTTGTTTGGTTCATTGTTCGGCGGCGTCCCACACGGCGCGGGTATAAACGCCGCTGGCTGCGTGCAGCGTCCGGACGGCTTCGCCGCGTGTTTCACCCGCCACGCAAAAATAGAACAGCTTTGCTTCATCGGGAATGGCGAGCTTTGCGCGGCCGTTCATGGCTTCGCGCGTTTTGCAGCGCCACGGTTCCCTCAGCTCCTTGTCCTCATAGATCAGGTCTTCGGTTTTGTAATACAGGCTGACGCGGGCGGTGAGCACGTCGTCCGGCAGGGTGAACGCAATTTCTGCGCCGCCTTCCACCGCGCATATTTCGTTGATTTGTATATTCTTTTCGCCGCGCCCCACCTGCTTTTCGGCAAAGCGGAACACCTCCGGGAGGGAGGAGCCCTCGATCTGCCCGTGGGTGAAGGCGGGCAGCAGGGTCAGGCTGCCGTTCGGCGCCGCGGCGGCACTGGCGGTGGTGGCGCTGGCGTCAAAAAACGGGTCGCGGTCGCTGTTGAAAAAGCAGATCGGCATTGTCGCCTCGCCGAGCAGACGCCCGGCGTCCCACAAATCGGCAACGCCGTTTTCGCGGAAAACCTTGCCCCAGACCGTTTGCGACACGTTCTGAAATCCGCTGCCGTACACCGGCGCGGCAAAGGCAAAGCGGTCGTCATAGCAGGCGGCGATGCTGCCGGAATAGCCGCCCCAGGAAATGCCCGTCATGCCGATTTGCGCGCTGTTCACGCGCTCATCCGAGCGCAGCAGGCTGTTGGCCAGCAGAATGTCCGCCATATAGTAGGTGAAGCCCTGCCGTTCGATCGGCACATCCCCGGCGATGAAGCAGTCCATCGGCGGGTAGGCTTCGGGATCGGCCGCCCAGGCTTCGAGCGCCGCGTCATAGGTGTGCGGCGCGCCCGTGTAGACCTGAGAGAAGCCGTCGAACGAAATGGCGGCAAAGCCGTGCTCCACCCAATCCCGCACCCATTCGGCGTAGGCGTGCCCCCCGCCGCCGTGCACCAGCACCATGCCGGGCGCCGGGTTGGCGGCGTCGGCGCCGTCGGGGAAGCCGAGGTAGGCAAAGACGGTGGCGGTTCTGCCGCCATACGGCAGCGCCGAAAAGCGGATCGCTTTGATCCGCTCATCCGCCGGAAACGGGTCAAACGACGGACACAGGGTGACCTGAGGCTGAATCTTTTTCACAGAATCAAAAAACGCCCGCAGTTCTTTTGTCTTTTCTGTTCCGCCGGGCGAGCGGTGTTCCGAAGCATAGAGTTTTTTCATCAGATTTTCTCCCGAAAGCGGTGTTGGATGCTTCTATTGTAGGGGCTCCCGCCCCAAAAAGCAAGGGCTTGAGCAGATTTTCAAGGGGGGAAGATCGCTGCGTATTTTTCGATCTATATTGACTGCCGCCGCCGGATCGGTGTATAATTGTCAAAAACAGGTCGAAAGGTGATGCTATGAAGAAGGTCATGTCGTTCAAAGAGATCGCCGGTTATTCGCTCGGTTTATTCGGCTTTCAGGCGATCGTCGGTTTCCTCAATTCCTATCAGGCGGAATTTTACCACGCGCAGCTGGCGGCAAACCTGGCCGTTGTGGGCGTTTTGATCCTTGCGGTCAAGGTGGTTTCCGCTGTGTTTGACCCTGTGGTGGGCAATCTGATCGAGCGCGGCAAAAGCTCTAAGGGCAAGCTGCGGCCGTTTATTCTCTATTCGCTGCTGCCGCTGGCGGTGACGACGGTGGTCATCTTCATCCGCGTGCCGCTGACGGGCTTTGCGCTCTACGCCTATATTTTCATCACCTTCCTGTTGTGGAGCATGGCCATGACGCTGGGGGACGTGCCCTCGCAGGCCATCGCCGCCGTGCTCACGCCGGAGCCGACGGAGCGCACCAACGTCATTTCCATTGCCAACACCTTTAAGCAGATCGGGTTTTCCGCCGCCGCCGTGCTCGTGCCGGTGGTCTGTCTGCTTGTGCCGGGCGGCTCGCGCGTGTTCGGCATTCCGGAAGGGGAAAAGGACGCGCCGATCAGCGCTTCGGAATACCTCGCGGCGGCCGTTTTGGCGGCGGTGCTGGGCTGCGCGCTGTTTTCTCTCATTTATTTCTGGAACAAAGAGCGCGTGACCTATGCGTCCGAAACCATGACGTTCCGCGAAATGTTCGCCTCGCTGCGTGAGAACAAGCCGCTGATGCTCGTGATTCTTTCCTACTTCCTCGGCGCCGGGCGTCAGATGGCCATGGCGATCCAGGTGCAGACCTCCAACGCCCTGCTCGGCAGCGAAAACTATGTGTTGGCGTTGGGTATTTCCATGGCTGTCGGCAGTATGCTCAGCATGGCGTTAACGCCGGTCCTGATCAAAAAGATGGGAGAAAAGCCTGCCTATATCGCGCTGTCGGTTTACGGCTTTGCGGTGTCGCTGCTGGCGTTTTTCGTTTATGTGTTCGTTACGGACAACATGGTCGTCATGTTTGTTTTTCTGTTCCTTTCCGGCTTGCAGTTCGGCGCCGTCACGCTCATGCCCATGATCATGGTCACGGACTGCGTCGACCACGAAGAATACCGCACCGGCAAACGGCGCGAAGGCCCGGCCTTTTCCGTGCTGACGCTGACCATCAAGGTCTGCCTTGCCATCGGCGCGGCGCTGGGGCTGATTTTAGTGCAGGCTTCCGGTTATCAGGCGCAGGCAGCTGAGGTGACGCGCCACACAAAAAACGTGATCTATTTTGCCTACGTCGCAATGCCAGGCATTTTCAGCCTCCTGTCCGTTTTCCCGATTTTGAAATACGACTTAACGGGCGAAAAGAAAAAGCAGATCGCCCAGGCGCTTCAGCAGCGCAGAGCGCAGCAAGAGGCAGAATAAGAGGGATGATTGACAAAACGATCCCGTCAGGTCGAGCGGCCCGGCGGGATCGTTGTTTATTCGGGAATCAGACGGGGAGCTTGCTGAGAAGCGGTGCAAACAGGTGCAGCACCCAGCAGTAGAAGGTGACGGAGAAGGCGAGCCAATCGGTGCCGAAAACGTCCTGCCCTTTTACGGCAATGACCGGCTCGGTTTTGGCGCCGAGTCCGTTTTCAAAAAGCGTTTCCAGAACGGCCTTGGCGATTTTTTCGTTGCCGACCGCGCTCGGGTGAATGCCGTCCCGGGCAAAGTCGGCTTTGTGGTCGGTCAGCCGCGCGGCAACGTCAACAAGATAAACGTTGTCGGGGTGTGCCTGCACATAGGCTTTGATCGCGTCGTTCAGAATGGCGGCGCCGTGCCCGTAGACCTCGCCCGCATAACCCGACTGCGGGTTGTAGATGGTTTGCAGCACAATGGCGGCGTCGGGGTTCAGCGTGTGGATCTCGGTGACGATCGTGTCAAGATCCGCAACGAAAGGCGCAACGATTTGCTCAACCGGCGCGTAATTGCTTTTTACGACCCCGTTGTACAGGATCCCCAACAGATCGCCGCGCAGGAAATTGTTGCCGCCGATCGAAATGCTGATAACGTCGGCCGCTTCGATGGCCGCGTGAACCTTCTGGTTTTGCATCCGCCGCAGCAGGTCGCCGGTCGTGTGCCCGGGGATGGCGTAGTTTTCATAATCAAATCCGTCCGTATCAGCTACGATCCTGCCGTGAATGGCTTGCTGCGGGTAGAGCAGCCCCGAGCCGAAGGCGATGGAATCGCCCAGCACCACATAAAGCGGCTTTTCTTCGGCGGCGGCAGCGCTGAAGGAACCGAACAGAAACACAACAGCCAGCAAAACGGAAACCACGCAGCAGCACTTTTTCTTCATACGAAAACCTCCCTTACCATGTGCTTGCTTTGTGTCAAGTATATCACAATACGGTTTAGATTACAAGAAAAATTTGTGTATTCTGCTGAAATTACGGCAAGCGGAACCCGGCGGCCCGATAAAGGGCGTACCAGTCCTCGCGCGTCAGTTCGATTGCGGCGCCTGCGGCGATCTCGCGCATTCGCGCCGGCGAAACGGAGCCGGAGATCAACTGGATGTTTGCCGGGTGGCGCAGCACCCATGCGGCGGCGACGGCGGTGGGGGAGACGCCGTATTTCTGCGCCGTTTCGTCTAACGCTGCGTTCAGCGCGGGGTGTTTTTCGCGGTCGCCCACAAACGGGCCGCGGAAGAAGCCGCCCTGAAACGGCGACCAGGCCTGCAGCGTGATCCCCTTCAGGCGCAGGTATTCCAGCGCGCTGCCGTCGTGCATCACGGATTCGTCGTTCTTCATGTTCACATTCAGCCCGGCGGTGACCAGCCCGCATTCCGGCAGCGAAAACTGCAGCTGATTGGCCACAAGCGGCTGCCTGACCGCCGTTTTCAGCAGCTCGATCTGCATCGGGTTATGGTTGGACACGCCGAAATAACGCACCTTGCCGGATCGCTCCAGCTCGTCAAAGGCCGCGGCAACCTCTTCCGGTTCCATGAGCGTGTCGGGGCGGTGCAGCAGCAGCACGTCCACATAGTCCGTGCGCAGCCGTTGGAGCGAGCCCTCCACCGCCTCCAGAATGTGCTGTTTGGAAAAATCATAGCAGCCCTTGCGGATGCCGCATTTTGTCTGGATCGTGATGCGTTCGCGCATCGAGGGCTGAGGCGCCAGCCACTCGCCGAAGATCGCCTCGCACTGCCCGCCGCCGTAAATATCCGCGTGGTCAAAAAAATCGATCCCCAGCTCCAGCGCCGTGCCGAGCACCTTATCCGGCGTTTGTCCGGCGTTCGTCAGGCGCATACAGCCCATGGCCACCGCCGAAACCGGCAGAAGCCCGCCGAGCATTCTCTTTTTCATTTCGTTTCCTCCTGTTTTTTTCTATCGTATCACATCCAACGGCAGCGTTTCAATAATTTTTCTGACTTTTTGCCAAAGCAGTTGCAATATTCCGGCTGTTTCTTTATACTGAGACATGTCAGATCATACGGGAGGAACGCATATGAACCCGAAGTATCCGCATCTTTTGTCACCGGCTCAGATCGGTGAGGTGAAATTGCGCAACCGCGTCGTTATGGCGGCAATGGGCATGAGCCAGTCCGACAACGGCTTTGTCAATCAGGCGGTGCTCAATCACTATGCCGCGCGCGCCGCGGGCGGCGTGGGCGCCGTGGTGGTGGAGGTCACCTGCGTGGACGCGCCCTTGGGGCTGAACACAAAGGGAATGCTGGTGATCGACGACGATCAGTATATTCCCGGCATGAGCCGACTGGCCGAGGTGATCCACGCGGGCGGCGCGAAGGCGTTTTTGCAGATCAGCCATACCGGCCGCGGCGCAAGGCGCGCGATCATCGGGCAGCAGCCGGTCGGGCCTTCTGCGGTTCCGATGCCGTATTCTTTTATGAT
>CADBPL010000309.1 GCA_902796535.1 Oscillospiraceae bacterium | reverse complement strand
GGTCGGCACCTTTTCCGTCATCATCATGCTCATATAATCGCGGCCGATCCAGTAGCAGCCCTGATACAGCCCGCAGAAGCCGCCGATGAGGTAAGGATTCCACAGCCGGTTGATGCCCACGGCGAACAGAATGAACCCCGTAATGCTGAGCACGCTTGCCGCCAGAATGGTTCTTCTGCGCCCGAGCGTATCGGCAAGAAAGCCCGAAACGAAGGTCAGCAGCGCGTAAACGATCGGCAGCACGAACAGCGCTTTGGTGATATCCGCCGTCGTCATGCCGGCAATGTGCATGGACGATTCAAAATAAAGCGCGATGGCCGGCATGCCCGCGTCAAAAATGATGTTGGCGAGAATGAGATACCTGGTGTCGGCGCCGGAAAAGATGTATTTGGCGGCATTGATCACGCCGGACTGGTTCCGATGCGCTTTTTTCTCTTCCTTTTCGCGCAGCTTTTGCGCCTGCCGTTCCTCATAGGGGATCGAAAGATAAGCGGTGCGCTCTTTGATAAACACCTTGGTGTCCTTTACAAAAAGCAGCACAAGCAGCGCCGCCGCCAAACCGATGAGGGACGGAACCAGAAAGATCCTTCTCCACAGCGTCGCGTCGTTTCCCATCAGCAGGCGGCGCAGCACGGGGATCATGACAACGCCGAAGATGCCCAGACTTTTCAGCACGCTGTAGATCGCGGCGCGGGAGCGGTCGGGCGCTTCCTCCAAAATGTAAATGATCTGGATATCGTGGCCGATAAAAAAGCTGATCACGGCAAAGCCGAGCAGAAAAACGAGATAATTGGGTGAAAAATAAATGATCAGCAGGCCCGCCGCCATGCCGAGGGTCGAAATCACAAACAGCGGCTTTCGGCCCCATTTATCCGCCAGCGCCTTGTAAAACGGCGTGATCGCGCCCAGCGCATAGCCGAGCACGCTGACCGAGGTGTGCAGCGACAGCCCCTGTTCAAAGGTGTAGGTTTTGCCGAGGAACGGCTTGTTTACAAAAAATTCCGTCACAAAAGAGGACTGCACCGACACGGACAGATTGCTGGTGATCTCATCTAAAATATTGACAACGGCGATCATCACCAGCAACAGCAGAAAATAGTGCTGCCATTGACCGCTCTGCGCGCTTTTGGTCAAACGCGCAAGCTGGCTTTCTTCAAATCGCCTGACTCTCGCGGCCCTGCTTCCCGTCTTTTTCATCATGGCTCCCCTTCCTTGCAGCCTTAAAGTGTTTTCATTATATCAGACTTTTTTTGATTCTTCAACCATGAAGAAAAATCGATCCGCATGATTTGCGAACGATTCTTTCTGTTGGCTCTTGCCAAAATCAAAAAACGGGGCTATAATTGAAACGAGAAAAAGAAAGAGGAGAGGATAATTATGTTTTCAGCTAAAACAGCAAAAGCGGCAAAAACCATTGCCAAAGTCGGCCTGGGCACAGCTGCCGCCGTGATGGGCGCGGGCGCGCTGGTGTACGAATGTGCGCTGAACACAAAAGTGAACGGTTTATTTGTCAATTATTTTGACGACCGCCCCGATCCGACGCAGGAAAACCTTGCAAAGGAAACCCCCGAGCAGGATAATGCCGACGTCTTTGATCCGAACTGGTTCGACGCGCACAAGGGCGAGGATCAGGTGATCACAACCGACGTCACCGGCCCGATCCACGCCTACATCATTCCGGCGCAGGCGCCGTCGCACAGGTGGGCGGTCCTCTGCCACGGCTACAACGCTTCGCCCGAATGCACCGGCGTTTTCGCGCAGCACTACCATAAGCTGGGCTACAACTGCATCTGCCCGTCGATGCGGGGCTGGGGCAACGACGAAAAAATCTACTGCACCATGGGCTACCGCGACAAGGATCTGTGCATGGCGTGGGTCGACTATATCGTAGCGCAGGATCCGGATGCGCAGATCGTGCTGCACGGCTATTCCATGGGCGCGGCCACCATTATGCTCGCCACCGGCGAAACGCTGCCCGCTCAGGTGAAGGCGGCTGTTGCCGACTGCGGCTTTTCAAGCTGCTGGGATCAGTATGCGAATGTGATCAAGCTTTATGCCAAGCTGCCCGCGTTCCCTCTGCTTCACGCCATCAACGCCGTATCCGTGTTGCGCGGGAATTTTGATATTCGCAAGAACAGGCCGATCGACGCCATACGGCGCTCGGTCACGCCAACCGTGTTCCTGCACGGCACCGCAGACAATTTTGTGCCGTTTTCGATGATGGATCAGCTTTACGAGGCCTGCGCGGCGCCGAAAGCGAAGCAAGCCATCGAAGGCGCCGACCACGCGCAGTCGGTCTATACAGACCCCGTGCTGTACTGGAAAACGGTCGACGAATTCCTGCAGGACAAGATCACGTGCCCGCAGGAGGCCTGAGCGGACTGCCTGTAACCGCAAAAAGCATACGGCAGCGTGTTCCGCTTTTTTCAGTGTAACCAGTCAAAGTGAAGCAGCCGGACAAAGACGGAAAAATGTCTTTGTCCGGCTGCTGTGCCGTTCGGCTTCAGTTGTTCATTTCGGGCAGAGCTGCGACGGTCTGGCTGAGCACTTCCCCGATGCTGTCGCGAAAAACAAGCGTGGCGCGGCTGTCATACTGGGTTTCATCCCGGTTGATGAGCACGATATGATCCCCGTTAAAATAGCGGAGAAACCCCGCTGCGGGGTAGACGGCAAGCGACGTTCCGCCAATGATGAGCAGCTCGGCCGCCGCAATGGCGTCAACCGCCGCTTCGATCACCCGCGCGTTGAGGGATTCTTCATAGAGCACAACGTCCGGCCTGACAAGGCCGCCGCATTTTTCGCACCTTGGGATTCCGCCGCGCAAAGCCCTGACCGCTTCGTTGGGCATCACGGTGCGGCAATCGGCGCAATAATGCTTCAGCGTCGTGCCGTGCAGCTCGATGACGTTCCGGCTCCCCGCCCGCTGGTGCAGCCCGTCAATGTTCTGGGTGATGACCGCTTTGAGCCGCCCCGTTTGTTCCAGCTGCGCCAGCGCGTAATGCGCCCGGTTCGGCTCGGCGGTGGTGTTGAGAAAATAATGATAATAAAAATCATAGAACACGTCGGGGTGCGCCATAAAAAAGCTGTGGCTCAGAATCGTTTCCGGCGACACCTTATATTTTTTGACTGTGTTGTACAGACCGTCTTCACTGCGGTAATCCTTCATGCCGCTTTCCGTGCTGACGCCGGCCCCGCCGAAAAAGACGGTGCTCCGGCTTTTGCTGATCAAAGACGCAAATTCCTGCTTTTTGTTTTCCTCCATAAACGGTTCGCCCCCTTTTTCTGCTTTACATTATACCGTATTCCTGTTGGGAAAGGCAAGCCCTCAGGGAACACTTTCTTTCTGATTTTACGCGTAACCCGGTTGCACTTTATTCGCACAGTTGATATAATAGGAAAACAGAAAACGCAAAAGAACAACGGAGGAAAAAAGAATGAAGCTGACACTGGAAAGAGCAAAAGAGCTCAACGACGCGCAGGTCACGCAGGAGCACCTTGTGCTCCACGCAAAAAACGTGATGTATGCCATGGGCGCGATGGCCGACTATTTCGGCGAAGACCGCGAGCACTGGATGGCAATCGGCTACCTGCACGATTACGACTATGAGAAATATCCGGACGAGCATTTGCAGCACACCGAAAAGGAGCTGCTCGCCCAGGGCGTTGACGAAGCGGACGTGCGCGCCATTCTCAGCCACGGCTGGGGCATTTGCAGCGACGTGAAGCCCGAGACCAACCTTGAAAAAAGCCTGTTTACGGTCGACGAGCTGACGGGCATCATTCAGGCCTGCGCGCGGATGCGCCCGCACGGCATCACCGACCTTGAACTGAAAAGCTTCATGAAAAAATTCAAGGATAAAAAATTTGCCGCCAAATGCGACCGCAGCCTGATCCAAAGCGGCTGTGAAATGCTCGGCATGGAGGTTTCCAAAGCGGCGGAAATCTGCATTGAGGGCATGAAACCGTTTGCGGCGGATATCGGGCTGCTCGGAACGGAATAAGCCCGTAGCAGGCAAAGCGGCCGCCTGCCTGCGCCACTTTTCCGCGCAGGCTCCGGCTGTCAGTATAACCAAAAAATCGGCTCCTCTGCCGCAGCAGGCAGAGCCCGAATGAAAAATCGAAAGGAGAAATATCCATGAAAAAACTGCTCTCTCTCACTCTGGCAGGTCTGCTCATCCTCTTCTGCGCCGTACCGGCGTTTGCCGCTGACGCGGCGCGGTACGGGTTCGGTGAATACGAACACGTGTTCATCATCGGCATTGACGGCGCGGGCGCCGCGTTTGAAAAGGTCGATTCGCCGAACTTTGACCGCATTTTCGCCGACAACGCCTGCCGCCACAACGCCGTCACCGAATATATCACCACCAGCGCGCAGAACTGGGGCTCCATTCTGCTGGGCGTCGATTATGAGACCCACGGCATGACGAACGATTCCACTCAGGCCAACCCGCACACCTCGGCCGACGCGTTCCACAGCATTTTCTATTATGCGCGTCAGGCCATGCCTCAGGCAAAGCTGGTTTCGATCTGCCACTGGCCGAACATCAACTACGGCATCATCGAAAACGACATCAACGTCAAAAAGGTCAACCGCTTTACGGATACGCTTGTGGTGGATGAGGTTGTTCACAACGTCACCGTCGGCAAGGCGCCCACGCTGATGTTCGTTCAGCTCGACGACGTCGATCACGCCGCGCACACCTACGGCGGCTTCAGCGAAGAGTATTACGCGGCCGTTGAAAAAATGGACGTCAACCTCGGCCGTATTTACGACGCGATCGAATCCAGGGGCCTGATGGAAAACAGCCTGTTCATCGTGGTGGCCGATCATGGCGAAACCGCGGGCGGCCACGGCGGCCAGACGGTGGAAGAAAGCTCCGCCGTTTTAGCGGTCGCGGGCAAGAGCGTCAACAAGGGTCTGCTGCCCGAAGACGTCCACAACCGCGATGTTTCCGCCATTGCGCTTTATGCGCTGGGCATTGAACAGCCCGCCGCCTTTATTTCAGGTGTTCCCGCCGGCCTGTTCGGCACGGCGCGTGAAAAGACCGTTGCCGAAAACCCGATGGAACCGGGCGACAAGCTCCTTTATGCGCTGTGCTTCCCGTTCATCCGCGGGTTCAATCTGATCATGCCGGCGTTCGCGTGGATCTATGATATTTACTATAAAGCGGGCGTGTTTTCCTTTTTGAAATAAGGCAGCACAACCGATCTTTTACCAAAATTCCGATTTTCAGAGGCGGACAGTATGAGCAACAACATCAGCTTAGCCGACCGCGTCGCTTCTCTGTTTCGGCGCGGGCAAACCGTTTGCGGCGAACCGCTCGCGGGCAGAATCAGCGTCACGGCGCATTCCGGCTGCATGGGTCTGGCGGACAATTCGCTGGAGGCCATGGCAGCGGGCATTGAAGCAGGCGCGGATATTGTGGAATTTGACCTGAATTACACGGCGGACGGCACGCCGGTGCTCTCTCACAACACGCCGAAAAGCGCAGCCTGCGTCACGCTGGCAGAGGCGTTTGCCTTTTTGGCGGGTCAGGGCGGCGTTCTGGCGAATGTGGACGTAAAAAGCACCGAGCACCTCGAAAAGGTGCCCGCGCTTGCCGAAGAGGCCGGTGTGACGGAGCGGATCTTTTTCACCGGTGTGAAAGATAAAATGGTGCCTGCCGTCAAGGCAAAATGCCCCGGCATTCCCTACTATCTGAACGCCGCGGTGCGCAGGAAGGACGACGTGGATGCGCTGGTCAAAAAAACGGCCGCGCTCGGCGCTGTGGGTGTCAA
This sequence comes from Oscillospiraceae bacterium, assembly GCA_902796535.1. Lineage (GTDB taxonomy): Bacteria > Bacillota > Clostridia > Oscillospirales > Acutalibacteraceae > UBA8612. Next base: position 2,350 of record CADBPL010000309.1, on the reverse strand, counting down.
TCTCAAGTGGAAAGGCGCATCGCCGCAGCTCATCCGCGCTTTTCACAAAAAAGGTCTGCCCGTTTCGGTCTGGACAGTGAACAAGCCGCGCCGCATTGTCGAAATGGCATGCCTCGGCGTGGATAACATCACCAGCCGCCGCCCCGAGCTTGTCTGCGGCGCGCTCCGGCAGGCGGGCATGGCTGAAAGCAAGGATCAATGACATGAATATGATAAAAAGCATTTTCACGGTTCTGCTTGCGGTTCTGACGGGGGTCGTGATGCTGCCGCTGAGCTTTCTCGACGCTTTTCAGGATCACGATTTTTCACTGGCCGGGTCGGGCTGTACGCTGACCGAATGCGGCGAAAACAGCTATGAGATCGCCGGCGCGAACAGGCCGTTCAACTATTTCGGCGTGCAATACACCTGCAGCGGCTATGTGAAGGGCGTTTTTACCTATCTCACGCTGCGCGGCAAAGAAACCGGCGAGGAATTCTTTTTGGAGCCGGGAGCGGACGCGGTTTTTTACAGCTTCCTCGACGGCTACCTGAACAGAAAAAAAGCGGTCAGGCCGGTTTCGCTTTGCTTCACGCCCCTTTCGGGCGACTGCGGCGATTTTGAGCTGACCGCGTTTTCGGTGTTCAACCGCCGGGTTCTCGGCAAGGAAATCTATATTCAAAATCAAAAGCTGAAAGCGGGCGTCAACCTCGATTGGGGCGGCGCGCTGAGTTATCTGGAGGATCTTGATTCCGCCGTGGAAGTGGCGAACAGCAACGGCAGGATCGTGCTGGATTCCAACGCCGGCGCCAAAACCGGCGGCAAGGTGCTCAGCCGGAACGTGAACCTCATCAACTGCCACGACACCGGGCGGCTGGTGCAGCAATCCTATTACGGCTCGGCCGGCAGCGCGGGCTACGAGCCCGGCGAATATATGGGCAGCCGCTGGGCTTACAACCCCGTGCAGGGCGGCAACCAGTTCGGCGGCAAGAGCAAGATCGTGGATGTGCGGCAGACCGACACGGAGCTTTACATCAAAACGCGGCCGATGGACTGGGCGCTGGACGATGAGCACATCACGCCGTCCTACATGGAAGCGCGCTATGCGCTCAACGGCGCCGTGCTGAAAACAAGCTGCCGGTTCGTGGATTTTTCGGGCTATGACCGCTGCGTGAACACGCAGGAGCTGCCCGCGTTCTACTGTGCCGAACCGCTGAACGATTTTATGTATGCCGATGAAACCGGCAGCCTCGTTTCCGTGCCCGATCTCATCTTCTGGCCGGACGCGGGTTATCCGAATTTCAAGTCGGGCGAAAACTGGGCGGCGTTCACGGTCGGCGGCGCGGAAGGCTTCGGCATCGGGCTTTTCACCCCGCATCACGGCACGTTCCTTGCGGGCGTGGCTGACCGCGGCGGCTGCCGCACCGCCGACCCCGCGGCCGAAGGCCCCACGTCCTACATCGCCTGCGTGGATACGTTTGAGTTTGCCAGCTTCCGGCCGTTTGACTATGAGTTTTATCTCACGACCGGCAATGCAAACGAGATCAGAAGCAATTTCGGACAAATCAAATAATGATTGTAAAAAATCAGCATAGGCGCCCCGGCTTTCGGAGCTGCCTATGCTTTTCATTCTTCACTATAATACAAACAAGCCCCATTGCTTTTTCAGATTGTATGTTGCAAAGCATTTTGCAATATGCTATGATGGGCTTGCGACGCAAACTTAATAGTAACGCCTTGCACAAGTTTGTATTTTTATCTTTGGTAAAAATGCAAGCTCTTATTTGCATTTTGTATGAATTGTCGAAGTTGTGTGACAGCAATCGGAGCTATGCGTTTTTCGTGCGTGGTTTCGGTGTCGCGCACTTTTTTTATTCTATTTTCAGGAGGAATGTCAAGATGTCAACAACCATCAAACGCGCGTTGTCCCTTTTCCTCTGCGCCGCGCTGCTGTTCGGCGCGCTGCCGCTGACGGCGGTTCACGCGGCCGACCCGACCTCGGGCACTTGCGGTGCAAATCTGACGTGGGTTTATGACTCAGACATCAAGACTCTGACCATCAGCGGAACGGGCGAGATGAATAAGTATGATTTCAGTTATTATAACCGCACTTGGGTGACCACCGCGCCGTGGCGGCCGTATTACAACATCATGAAAACGCTGGTGATCAACAGCGGCGTCACGAGCATCGGCGATTCTGCCTTTGATGGCTGCACCGGTCTGACGAGCGTGACCATCCCCGACAGTGTCACGAGCATCGGCGATTACGCTTTTGATGGCTGCACCTCGCTGGCAGACGTTTATTACGGCGGCAGTGAAAGTGATCGACAAAGAATAAATATCGATTCCCATAACGACAGCCTGCTCAATGCC
>CADBPL010000308.1 GCA_902796535.1 Oscillospiraceae bacterium | reverse complement strand
GCTGAGGAATAGGGATTCGAACCCCAACAAACAGAGTCAGAGTCTGTCGTGCTACCGTTACACTATTCCTCAATGCAGATTGCAAAGAGTATTATAACCATCAGAAGGCGCAATGTCAAGCCCTTTTTTAAAAAAACGGAAATTTTTGAGCCTGTCTGAACAAAAGGTCATGCGCTGCAAAACAACGCATGACCTTTGGCATAAAACCGCTGTTGAACAAGCCCGGTTAGACGTAGTTGCGCGGGTTGACGGTGCTGCCGTTGACGATCACTTCAAAATGCAGGTGCGGGCCGGTGGAGTTGCCGGTGGAACCCACGCGGGCGATGCCCTGCCCTCGGGCAACGTGCTGGCCGACCGAAACGCCGATGGAATTATCGAGCAGATGGGCGTAGCGCGTTTTCAGGCCGTTGCCGTGGTTGATGATGATGTTGTTGCCGTAACCCCTGTGGCTGAACTGAACCCGTTCCACCGTGCCGGCCGCGGCGGCAACAACCACCAGGCCGTTGGTGTGACCGTTTGCAATGTCCATGCCCGAGTGCAGTCGGCCGTGGCGCATTCCGTAGGGAGAGCTGACGGTGTGGCAGCCCGGAACCGGCCAGGTCAGTTTGCCCTTGGTCGAGCTCTGATAGATGCCGTAGCTTGCCGAACCGTATTTTGACGTGCTCTTCTTGGAGCCGTAGCTGCTGTAACCCGAAGCGCTCTTGGTGCCGACCTGAACCTTCTGGTTGACCGGATCCACCAGCACAACGCGCTTGATCTCCTTGCTGCTGATCTTTACGCCGTCAATGTAGGTGACCATGAAGGTGACTCTGTCAACGCCCTTCACGCCCTTGCGCACCACGCGCTTGTCGCCAACATAAAGCTTGTTGGTCTTTTCGGTCTCAACGGCAAACGGCTTTTCCTCTCTGCGCTCTTCGATCCGTTTGATCTGAACGCGAACATAGCGGACTTCCTGCGAAACGGTCAGCTCCGTGCCGACCTTGAAGGTTTTGAAATCCACACCGGGGTTGTTCCTTTCAAGCTCCGCCGTGGAAATATCATATTTGGAAGCCACGCCGGACGGCGTGTCGCCATACTGAACCTTGTAGGTAACGGCCGCGCTTCTCTTTTCGTTTTTCAGCGTGTTCTCCAGCCGGGAGGCTTCCCACATTTTATCGCTGTTGGCCGGGTAAAGCCCCTGCACAAACTCAACGTCCTCCATAAAATCGGCAAAGGAGTTTTCATCGTTCTCGGGAATGTTATATTTCTTTTCGGCCTCTCCCAGAATGTTGTCAAACACGCTGCGCGCGTCGGACTCGTTTTTGACCGAGCAGATAAAATCGCCGTCGATATATACGCCGCACGCGCTCGTCAGCCCGGCGTCCGATTCTTCGATCAGCTTGTCGCTGATGGTGTTGGCGTCGTTGAGCTGGTCAATGCTCACGCGCTTGATGCGGTAAGTCGGCGTGGCGATGAGCGTCTGATCGCTCAGGCCGGAATCGATGCGTTCCTGCACGATGTTTTTTGCGTCAATGAACACTGACTCGTCGCTGATATAGCCCAGCGTGGTCTCCTCGCCGTTGTTGGTCATCACAACCTCCAGCGCATAGGTCGCGTTCGTGAACGATATAACGGTCACGACCAGAACGGCAAAAGCCGCCGCAGGCAGCAAGACGTTGAACGCTGTGCGGAAAAAGCCCGGGTAAAGCTGAATGGCCCGCTTCGGGTAGCCGAAAAGCCGCTTGACCACCTCTTTGGGCTGGCCGCTGAAGCTGCGGTGCGCGTGCCGCACGGCGATTTTGGTATCCGACCGCAGCTTTTTCATTTCGCCCGCCGCGTTGTGCAGCGAACGGAACGCGATCTTATCGATCAGAATATAGAACAGGCCGGCAAACACCGCAATGGCGTGGAACGGCTTGCGCAGCAGGCCGCCCACCCGCCGCCTGACCCGTCTGAGCGCGCGAATAACGCGCAGACCGAACAGGTAAACCGCGTCGTAAAGCGGGTTTTTGGCTTGCCTTGGCCGTATGGAACGGCGGGGCGCCGCCTGCGATTCGTCCTTTTTTCGGTTGGATGCGGAACGCCTGACCGGCTCCACGCCGAAAATCGGCTCATCCGCCAGGAAAGAGAAGATGCCGTACTTTTTCTCATCGGGCCGACTGCTTTCAATATCCGACACGGAGATGTAATAATCTTCTACTTCCATTTCTCTGTTGTGATCAGCCATGATACAGTCGCCCCCTTTCAAAAGTTACAAAATTGTAACCATTATAACACGATATCCGGCTTTTATTTTTACAATTTAGCGTTAATGGTTTTTTTCTCCGCCCTGCTTTGAGGTCAAAACATTTTTCAACCCCTCGTTGCGGTTGATGAGGAAATAGAGCGGAATGCCGAGCAGGCAGCAAACCGCCAGCTCGCCCACGCCGACCTCCAGCGCCAGCGTGCCGAACGCCGCCCAGCCGCCGCCGTCGGGCACAAAAAACGCGATCTCCAGCCCGACCAGAACAGCATTGAACACGGTGGAAAACAGCGGCGCCCACAGGCAGGCCAGCCTGCCGCCGATTTTACGGGTGAAATAGGTGCAAAGCGCCGCCAGCAGGGTGGCCGCAGTGCCGACGACCCAGTCGATGGGGCCAAGCGAGCTGCCCAGATTGCCAAGGAAGCAGCCCACCGTCAGCCCGGGAACGGCCGCCGGCGTGAAGCACGCCAAAACGGTCAGCGCTTCGGAAAAGCGGAACTGAATGGGGCCGTAGGCAAGCCCGACCACACTTGCAGCATAGGTCAGGGCGGCGTAAAGAGCAGCGATGATCGCTGCGCGCGTTAAGAATAATGTACTTTTTTTCATTGGTTTTGTTTTTGCCGGGTTTTCCAATAAACCGGCTTTCCTTTCTTTTTTAATTTTCGCTTTTATCCGCGAAAATAGTTGACGTTTTCCATGCAGCAGGTCAGCTTGCCCTCTTCCACACCGTGGATGATGGCGACCACTTCATCGTTATAGGGCGTGGGCACATTGTATTTTCTGCCGTACCGGCTCACAATGCCGTTGATGAAATCGACCTCGGTCTTTTTGCCCTTTTCCAGATCCTGCAGCATACTCGCTTTGAGCAGCGCGTGCTTTTTGATGGCCAGCGGGATGATGGCGTAGGACAGCTTTTTCTTCAGCCCGCCTTTGAAATCGAGGAGCTTGACGATATCTTTGCCCTGCACCGGCTCAATTTTGATGCCGGCGGCGGCCGCCACGTCGATGCACTCCTTAATGAGCATCTGCACGCAAACGCGGGATGCTTTATCCTGCGCGGCTTCGCCGAAGGTTTTGCCGGTCACGGCGGACATACCGCTGAACGCGGCGTTGATGAGCAGCTTCGACCAGCGCACGCCCATAAAGTTTTCTTCAATTTCGACCGGGCACATCTGCTCCAGAAACGCCTTCACTTCAAAAAGCCTGTCATCCTTCTGACCGTTCATGCGGCCAAGGCCGAAGCTCATGGAATCCGGCTCGCTGGTCAGCTCCACCACGCCCGGTTCGAGCATGGTCGCGCCCCACGCCACCGTGCAGCCCATGGTTCTGTCTTCGCCCACGACCTCGCTCACCGAAAGCTCCGGCATTCCGTTTTGCAGCGTGCAGACGATGCAGTCCTCAGCCATGAACGGCACCAGACCCTGCAGCACCTCCACGTTGTAAAGCTGTTTGGTCAGCAGAATGATCAAATCGTATTGACCCTGCATTTCATCGGGCGTCAGCGCCGTGACCGGCACGGTCATTTCCACCGTGCCCACGATCTTCGCGCCGTTTTTCTTCAGCGCCTCCACGTGCGCTTTGTTGCGGTTGATCAGGTCGACCTGCCCGCCGTTTTTGCTGATATAGGCGCCCAGCACGGTGCCGAGCGATCCTGCGCCGTAAATACAAGCTCTCATGATCCATTATCCTTTCTTTGTGTGCTGATTTGTTCCGCCCGCTCTGCCGTTACCTGGCATACTGCTCTGCGGCTTCCTGAATGCTGAAAAAGATCTCGATCTCTTTGCGGTACTCATCCTGGAACGCAACGTAAGAGGTGTAAACGGAGGATCTGGGCTTTTCGCCCGGCTTTTGCGCGCCGACGATGGCGGCGAACTCATCGTATTTGATCTGCATTTGCGTCAGATAATAATTCCAATAGTCCAGATTGGCCTTGGTCACGAACGCGTAAATTTCGGGGTCGGCCTGAATCTCGCGTTCCGCCGCCAGAATATTGTTGACGTAGACCCGAAGGCTCTCCTTCCCCTCGACATACCGGTTCTCGACAATGTCTTCTTCAAAGGGATTTTCGATGCCGTCCAAAATCTTCAGCAGCTTGTTCGCCTTGCCCTGCGTCAGCTTCCCCTGGTAGGGAACCGTTGACGCGTGCTCCAGCTGGGGAATGGTCGTCGGCTCCTTGTCTTTCTTATCCTTATCATTGCCGCTGCCCGCGGTGGTTCCGCTTTCAACGGGGATGGTGGCGCCGGTTTCGCCGCCGTTCCCGGTGCTGCCGCCGATGCTGCCGGCGTTGGTTTGCGCGGCGACCGTCTGCCCGTCGGCATTGGTCTGGGGCGGCACCGTCTGCCCGTTGGCGTTGGTCTGGGGCGGCACGGTCTGCCCGTTGGCGTTGGTTACCGGAACAGTTTCGTCATCCAACACACCGATGCCGAAATCGCTGTTCACCGTAGCGGTTTCGTTGTTGGAGGCGGAGCGTTTGATGGTGGAGCCCTCCGCGTCCGTCACCAGATAGCCGCCCTTTTGCGTAACAGGCGGGTCATACAGGCGAAAAACCGTTTGACCCTCTTCGTCGGTCGCCGGCTCGCCCTTGGCGTCGGTCACGATCTCATAAACAATTCTTTCGCCGTTATCAAAGGTCACGACCTCGGTTGGCGGTTCCTTGTAGCGCTCTCCTTTTTTTGCGCACGCCGCCAGGGTGAAAACCGTTGCGGCGAAGAGCACGAGCGCGATGGCTTTTTTCATGGTTCTTCTCCTTCCCTTTTCGCTTATCCTGTTATACTGTCGGCACGTCAGTGCCGATGGATGCTGTTCATTGCCCCCAGAAGCGGCGGTCAAGGCTGCGGAAGCCGATGGCGCGGGAAATGTGCGGCGCTTCGATGCGGCGGCTGCCGTCCAGATCGGCCACGGTGCGCGCCACGCGCAGAATTTTGTCGTAAGCGCGGGCGGAAAGCCCGAGCCGCTCAAACGCATTGCGCAGCAAAGCGGCCGCCTCATTGCTCATGGCGCAGAACTGCTGAGTCTGCTTGGGGGTCATTTGCGCGTTGCATTTCACGCCCGTGCCCTCGAGCCGTTCGAGCTGAAGCTGGCGGGCGCGGTTGACGCGTTCCCGCACCTGCGCGGAAGACTCGGTTTGCGCCGCCCTGCCGCTGAGCTCGTCATAGTTGACGGGCGGCACTTCAATGTGGATATCCAGCCGGTCCAGCAGCGGGCCGGACACGCGGTTGACGTAGCGCGCCGCCTCACCCGCCGAACAGGTGCAGCGGCGGGTCGGGTGCCCGTAATAACCGCAGGGGCACGGATTCATGGCGCAGACCAGCATGACCGCGCAGTCATAAGACACCGTGCCGTAAGCGCGGGTGATGTTGATATGCCCATCCTCCAGCGGCTGGCGTAAAATCTCCAAAGCCTTTTTGCTGAATTCGGGCAGCTCATCCAAAAACAAAACGCCGTTGTGCGCCAGCGACAGATCGCCCGGGCGCGGCACACCGCTGCCGCCGCCTGCCAGACCCGCCACCGAGCTGGTGTGGTGCGGCGCGCGGAACGGGCGCGCGGTGATGAGCGAAACGTCTTTTTCCAAAATGCCCGCCACGGAATAAAGCTTGGTGGTTTCGAGCGATTCCTCAAAGCTCATTTCCGGCAGAATGGAGGGCAGACGCTTGGCAAGCATACTCTTGCCCGAGCCGGGCGGCCCGATCATGAGCACATTGTGGCCGCCTGCCGCCGCGACCTCCAGGGCATATTTCGCCTCAAGCTGCCCCTTCACATCGCTGAAATCCGGCGCGTCGGGCGCAAGGCGCACCCGATCGTAATCGCGGCTGTCAGCGGGCGCCACCGGCCGGATGCCGCGCAAATGGAGCAGCAGCTCGGTGACCGTATGGATGGGATAAACGGAGATGCCGCGCACCACGCAGCCCTCCGCCGCGTTGTCCGCCGGCACAAAGATGTGGCTCAGGCCGTCATACCGCGCCTGCATGACCATGGGCAAAACGCCCTTGACCCGGCGCACTTCGCCGTTCAGCGAAAGCTCGCCCAGAAACGCCGTATCGGAAAAATCGCCTTTGAGCTGGCCGCTCGCCTGAAGCAGCGCGACCAGGATCGGCAGATCGTAAACCGGCCCCTCTTTCTTTTTATCGGCAGGCGCTAAATTGACCGTGATGTGACCGAGCGGAAATTCAAGCCCCGTGTTGCGCAGCGCGGAACGCACCCGTTCACGGGATTCGGTCACCGCCGTGTCCGGCAGACCGACCACGTCAAACTTCGGCATTCCTCTGGAAATATCCGCCTCGATTTTCATCGGGTAGGCGACAACGCCGAACAACCCGACGCTGTTCACTCCGGCAAACACGGCAGCGCCTCCCCTTTTGGTTTTACTGATTCTTCTGCTTGGAATACTTCTTCACATAAACGAACCGCATCAGGAACGATTCAAGCGTGTTGATATAATTGGTCACGCCAAAGCTGCACGCCGCCAGATAGGCCTGGCAGTTCTTTTCAACCACCATGCGTATGGCGTTCGCCTCATACATATCCGTGCCGCAGCACAGCACGCCGCCGCCCTTGACAAACACGGCGTTTCGGCCGTTGAGCGCTTTGGCCGCCTTTTCTTTTTTCGCTTTTTTCACGTTGACGCCCGCGATCTGGGCAAAATCATCCAGCAGGGGCCTGAGCTTGCGGCATTTATCCTGCGCCGCCAGAATGTCGGGCGTGGCGGCGTTGAGAATGGCGTTGATCTCCGGCCGCGCCAGATAAATATCCCGGTGCATCGCGGCAACGCCGAAATCTCTGCGGTCAAGCTCTTTGCTCACCGGCGTTTCAAAATCGGAGCCGTCGTCGCCGGAAATCAGGAGCCTGTCATCCTTGCGCACGGAGCTGTAACAGATCGGCTTTTTAATCTTTTTCAGTTCGTTGTGTTTTTTAATAATGAAAACGTGGCAGGCGTCTTCCAGCGTCTGCGCCACAAAGAACGCCTCGTTGCTGTCGGCGCCCATGCAGACCGCGCCGTGGTGCGCCATAATGACCGCCTTGCTTGCGGGGTTCTGCTCAATGGCCGTGGCAACGCCCATCTTCAGCTTTTTGGTGCCCGGCAGGCCGTAGGCCGCCAGCGGAACCTTGCTGCCCAGCACGGAAGCGTGCATGGCGCTGTCCACCGGCATATCCTGCCCGAGCGCACTGACAACAGACGCATTGACCTGGTGGGTGTGGATCACAAAATTGACCTCGGGGCGCAGGCGGTAAGCGGCGGCATGAACGCCTTTTTCGCTCGACGGCTTGATTTCGCCCTCATAGCTCAGGTCTTCGATCTTCACCGTCACGATCTCGTCAGGCGTCAGGCTTTCATAGGAACGGCCGCTGGGCGTGATCACAAACTCCTTGTCGTTAATGCGGCAGCTGACGTTGCCCCACGTGCGCGCGATCAGGCCGGTCTCGACCAGTTTTTTACCTGCTTCGATCACGGCGAGCTTCGCCTGCATCAGATCCATTTCCATAGTTTTCTCTATCCTTTCCTGTTTTATCTTATTTCAAAAGTGAATTTTCTTTTTGCGGCTGCACCATATCGTTCATTTCGTCAAAGTAATAGTCATACACCTTCGCGGCAATGGGCGCCAGCGAGGAACCGCTGCCCGCGCCCTCGGCGGCAATGCAAATGGCGATCTGGGGGTTGTCCGCCGGCGCGTAAGTGATCAGGAAGCCGTTGTTGGTTCTGACGGTGCGGCCGTTGATCTTGCGGTCGACCTGCGAGGTGCCGGTTTTGGCGGCCGCCTTGACCGGCAGCCTTTTAAACGCCTTGGAGCAGTAACCAATCGAACCGACCAGCGCCATGCCCTGCTGCACGGGGGTCAGCGTGCTTTCTTTGATCCCGGTGCGCAAAACGATCTGGGATTTGTTGTCCAGCACGGTTTTGCTGTAATCGTAGCTCTTGATGCTCTTGACAAAATGGGGGCGGTAGCGCGTGCCGCCGTTGGCGATGGTGGCGCAGTAATTCACCAGCTGCACGGGGGTGAACATATTGCCGCCGTTGCCGATGGCGTTTTGCAGCGTAAAACCGGGCTGCCACGTCTGCTTGAGGGATTCACGGTATTCCGGGCTGTCCAGAATACCGGCGGTTTCCGGCAGCTCCACGCCGGTTTTGGCGCCGAGCCCCAGAATGCCGGCGTATTCGTTGATGGTTTCTATGTTCGTCCGCTCGGCCACGTTATAGAAGAAAATGTTGCACGATTCGTTGATGGCGGAAACTACGTTCTGGCTGGAGCTGCGGTGCGGCTGCAGGCACTGAAACGTGTGATCCAGATAAGTGTGGTGGCGTGTGCAGCGGAAATAGGTGTCGGTCGTGATCACGCCCTCCTCCAGCGCGGCAATGGCGGTGCAGGGCTTCATGGTGGAGCCGGGCGAATACGTGCTTTTCAGCACGCGGTTCCAAAGCGGCGCGCGGGAATCCTTGGCCAGCGCCGCGTATTGATCGGTGAAGGTGTTGATATCGTAGCTCGGGTAAGAATAGCTCGCCAGAATTTCGCCGTTGTTGACGTCTTCGATAATGATCGCCCCGGCGGGCTTCACCAGGCTGCTTTCCTTGAGTGCTTCCAGCCCTGCGGACAGGGCGTCCTTGGCCACGCGCTGCAGGTTTTTTTCAATGGTCAGCACCACCGTGTCGCCCTGCGTCGGCTCAATGGAATAGCCGGAGGTGATGTTGCCCTGCGAATCGGTCACAATGTTTTTTTCGCCCATCGTGCCGCGAAGATAGTCTTCCATGGCTTTTTCGATACCGTCTTTGCCGATGATGGAATTCATGCGGTAGCCGCTTCCGTCTTCCTTCGCCTTCTCATATTCCTCCGCGCTGATCACCCCGACGCGCCCCAGAATATGCGGCATCAGCGCGCCGTCGTTATACACGCGGCGGGAGACGATCTCCACATCGACGCCGCGGTAAAAATTGGAGTTTTCCTTGATGCGCGAGATCATGTCGTTGGGCACGTCGTCGGCAAAGGTGTAAAGGTTGCCCGCGCTGAAATCCGCCGCCGTCATGCCGTAGCAAACCGAGGCAAGCTTGCGCGCCGTTTGCAGATCAAAGCGCTCCAGCTCATAAAGCTCGCGCAGCGCATCCATGCAGTTTTGCGCGGTGGCGTAAGGGTTGAGGTTGAGGATCTTGGTGCGCAGGTCGTCAATGTCCTTGTCGCGGTCAGCCAAAAAGCTGAAGGTTTTTCCATCCTTGTTCAGCCTGATCGGCAGCGTATCGTTCCACGCCACTTTCCGGTTTTCAAAAAGCATGATGAGCGAATAGATCACGGCGTTCCGCTCGCCCTGCTCCTTCGCGGACGGGAAGAACGCGGGGTCGAACACAATGGAGCTGCCCTGCCGGTTGGTCACCAGTGGGTTGCCGTTGCGGTCAAGGATCTCGCCGCGGGCGCCCTCGACCTTCACGGTTTTCACTTTGATCTGTTCGCCGGCCTTCACATATTCCTTGCCGTCAACGATCTGAATTTTAAAAAAGGTCGCGCTGAAAACCGCCAGAACGGCAAAAATCAGCCCCAGGCAGAATCTGCCCCGGCGGCGCAGCGTTTTGTTGCCGTCCATGCGGTCTCCTCCTTTTTAAATAATCAATCATCAATAAAAATCTTCGTTGCCCATCACGCGGAACGGCTTGTTCACCGCGCGCACAAAATAATAAATCAGCGGCAGCGTCAGCAGATTCATCAGCGCGCTCGGCAGATAAAAGCCGAACAGCGCCCACACAGCGTCGGCTGAAAAACCGCAGTGCAGCAAACAAGAATAACCGGCGTAAAGCAATTCAAACACGGCGGCCAGAAGCGAAGCCGTGATGAGGTTGTTCATCATTAAGTAAGTCATCAGCAGGCCGCAGACAAAGCCCATGAGCGCAAAAAACAGCGCGTTGGTTCCGTCCGCCCGGCCCACGTTGACGTCCATCAGAATGCCGGCCAGCAGGCCGAAATTCAGCCCGTAGGTCTCTTTTTCAAACAGGCTGATCGACAGCACCAGCGGCAGCAGCGGCATGAACCGCAACCCGACGATTTCCGGCAGCAGCCCGATGTTCTGGATCATGGCCACAGCCAGAATGATGGCAAAAAACGTCAGCCGCCGCAGGATCCTTGGTTTGTTTTCGAGAATCGACTGAGGAATCATGCTCATCCCCCCGTCTTTGCCGTAACGCCCATGCCGCGGAATGAGGTGATAACAAACACGTCGCGCAACTCGGAAAAATCGATCTGCGTGCTGATAACGGCATAGGAGGATATGTTGGTGGTGTCGTTTTTCACTTCTTCCACCACGCCGATGATCAGGTCGGACGGGTAAACGCCGCCGGTGCCGGAGGTGCAGACGATGCCGCCCGGCGCCACCGAGGTGGTGCGCACCAGACCGGACAGACGGCACTTGCCCTCCTCCGCCAGCTCCGCCGTGGTGGTGGAATACCCCGTTTCGCGGGTGCGCACTTCGTAGGCGCCGGCGTTCACCGCGGGGTTGAGTATCGTGTTGACCACACAATAGGTCGGCGCCGTCTTTGTCACCACGCCGACAAGGTATTTGCCGTAGATCACGGGGTTGTTCACGGCCACGCCGTCGAGCGTGCCTTTATTGAGCGTGAAGGTGCTGTAAACGTCCGCCGCGTCGTGTCCGATCACGGATGCGCTTTCAAACTTGTAATCTCCGCGCTCTTTTTTCAGTTCCAGAAATTCTTCATATAACGCCAACTGCTGTTTGCTTTTTTCGTAATCGACAAGCTGCTGCTGATAACCGGCGATCTCTTTTTCCAGCTTCTTCACCCGTTCGGCATAGCTGGCCGCCGAGCGAAAATGAATGTTGAAATCCTTCAGGTCGTTTGCAATGTGCGTGGAAAGCGATTGCAGCGGCATAAAAACCGTGCCCAGCACATCGGACGCAGGGGAAGCGGAAGCGTTGGTCGCCGCCGCAAACAGCACGCCCAGCAACAGCACGCCGAACACACCTAAAAAGCCTTTGAAGCGGTTGCTCTTGAAAAAGCTGCGCATGGCGGCTTACCTCTTTTTATTTTCTCCGCTGAGTGTGCCGAGGGCATCGTGCTCCAGGCAGATGCCGCAGCCGTCGACCACGCAGTCCAGCGGCTTGTCGGCAATATGAACGGGCATATTTGTTTCCATGGCCACCAGCTTATCCAGCCCGCGCAGCAGCGCGCCGCCGCCGGTGAGCATGATGCCGTGGTCGATAATATCCGCCGCCAGCTCGGGAGGCGTTTTTTCAAGGGTGGAGCGGATCGCGTCGATGATCTGACTCACCGGATCGGCCAGCGCCTCGCGGATCTCCTCCGAGGTCACTTCAACGTTTTTGGGCAGGCCGTCCATCAGGTTGCGGCCCTTCACGTTCATCGCGCCCTCGCCCTCATAGGGGTAGGCGGAGCCGATGCGGATCTTGATATCCTCCGCGCTGCGTTCGCCGACGAGCAGGTTATATTTCTTTTTGATGTAGGCAATGATCGCCTCGTCAAAATCATCGCCCGCCACGCGCGCCGAACGCGAGGTGACAATGTCGCCCAGCGCCAGCACCGCCACCTCGGAGGTGCCGCCGCCGATGTCGACGACCATGCTGCCGGTCGCTTCGCTCACGGGCAGGCCCGCGCCGATGGCGGCCGCCATGGGCTCTTCGATGAGGCTGACGTATTTGGCGCCTGCGCTGCGCGCCGCGTCATGCACCGCGCGGCGTTCCACCTCGGTCACGCCGGAGGGGATGCAGATCATCACGCGGGCGCGGTTGAAGGGAGAGCCGCTGATGGCGCGTTTGATAAAAGCCTTGAGCATATCGGCCGTCACGTCAAAATCGGCAATGACGCCGTCCTTGAGCGGGCGCACGGCGGTGATGGAGCCGGGGGTGCGGCCGATCATTTCCTTTGCGTCGGCGCCGACGGCCACCACGCGGGGCGGCTGGGAGCGAACGTCGACCGCGACCACGCTGGGCTCGCGGATAACGATGCCTTTGCCCTTGACAAACACGAGGGTATTCGCCGTGCCGAGGTCAATTCCGATATCCTGTGAAAAAAGCATAATTGAAAACTCCTCCCGCATCTGGGTAATGATTCAAGTTCGGTTATACGCGGTATTCGATCGTGTCAAGGATCGCTTTGAAGTCCACGCTGTCCTTATCCTCGTAGTTTGTGCAGCTGCACGAAAACGCCATAACGCCGTTCACGCTGTCGATATAATAAGCCTCCATATAGGACTTCGGATCGGTATTGTTCATATCCACGATCAGGCGGATCGCGTCGCGCCCGCCGATCTGCACCTTGTCTTTGGTGACGGTGCCGTTCTTTTGGGCAGTCTCGGTTTGCAGGAAGTTCTCCACGATCGCGGCGCGCGCCTCGGCGGAGTTGTTTTCATCGCCCTCGACCGCTTCAAACAGCGTGTAATCGATCTGCACGCCCTTTTTGGGGTTGCGCAGCATGATGACGTCGCCGCCGATGTTCTCATAGCCGTTCGGCACCTTGATGGTGAATTCCTGACACGAAATTTTGTTGCCCTCGGTCAGATAAGAGGGGAACGAAACCGGCATGGTCTGATCCTGGCCGTTGACGTCGGTCACCTTCCACAGCAGGTTGCCCTGTTCATCCACCACGGTTTCGCCCTTGGCGTCGGTCACCAGTTCATAGGCGTTGTCCTCCGCGGTTTTGCGGTAGAAAATTTTGCCGCCTTTTTTGAAAACCAGTGATTCATCCTTGCCGCAGGCCGCGCCGGTGACCGCGATCAGACTCGCCAGCACCATGAGGATTGCCGTGATTTTTACAGTTGCGTTTTTCATTATATTCCCTTCCTTTTTTTGTTTTATTCATATGTATACAGATTAGAGTATAGCATTGCCCCCTTCAAATGTCAACATTTTCTCAGGCGGTTTTAGCCACTGCCGGGAATTTTCACGCTGCCGAACCGGCGGCTTTTCATTGACAGGCGCCTCGTTTTCCTTTATAATTGACCGTGTTCCCCAAAGCATCCTTTTTGTCAGACGGCCTTCACCGTTTGACGGATTATTTCTGAGCTGCATAAACCGATCATTTCACAAAACCGACCAGGGAGGGACCCGACATGAAAGCAACCCTTTTGCGCCTGTGCTGCTGCATTCTGATCGCCGCGCTGCTGGCCGCCTTCGCCGGCTGCGGAACCACCGCCGCGCCGAACGAAACAACGGCCTCCGCCGCGGAAAGCACTGCGGCAGAGCAAACTGCCGAAGCGGCCGAAACCGCATCGGAAACCACTGCCGAAGCGGAATCCGTCACGGACGAGGAAGAGGAGGGATCGCGGCCCGACGTGACGACGGC
The DNA here is from genome assembly GCA_902796535.1 of Oscillospiraceae bacterium. Taxonomy (GTDB): domain Bacteria; phylum Bacillota; class Clostridia; order Oscillospirales; family Acutalibacteraceae; genus UBA8612. The sequence goes on along the minus strand of CADBPL010000308.1, from coordinate 2,031 downwards.
GCCGAAAAACCTCACCGACAAAACGCGGGAATACAAGGCCGACCTCAACCACGACGGGGAGGACGAGACTCTGCGCTTTATTCTGGGCAAAAACGCCAACGGCACGTTCGGCGCGTTTGTGATCGAATACTATGCCGCCGACGGGGAAAAGCTGGATACGTTCGATCTGGATCGGGTGTATTTGTCTTACGACGACCCAACTCTGCCGGAACGGAACGAGGAAAACGACCTGGTGTTCGGCGATTCGTTTGCGCAGGCCGAACGAAGCGAGCTGCGTTCGCTGCGCCAGAACATCCGCGTTTATGTGAACAACGCCGGCAACATTGCGGTGAATTACTACCACGGGATCGACGGCAACGCCTGCGAATACCTCATGCTCGTCATCGAAAACGACACCTTCTTTGTTTCGGAGCATCTGATCGACCCGGGCTACACCTCCGGCGTCGGGCTTTATGAGGCAAGAACCTATTACACCGAGGGGGAATTCCTGTTTGAGATCGGCGACGGAAAATACAACGGCAAGCCGGTTGCCGATGACTTTGATTATGACAGCGTGGCAGTCGGCGAAGAATACCTCGGCGCGCTGAACAAGGTCATGGGGCCTTACGGCTACATCTATGAAAACAATAAATACAAAAGAAACGGCGACGTGCGCGGCTACGTGACCGAAGGCAACGGCGTCAAAAATGTTTTCAACGAATCCTTCTATGGATAAGGCGCGCTGAAGGCGTTTCGTTTCATTCCGCAGTTTCGGATTTGCCAGATTTTTTCGGTTTTATTTTTGAAAAACGGGGCAAACAATACTACTGCAAACGCAAATTGATTGCGAAGGAGTGAAACAAGCATGGCATCCGGTAAGAATGTTGTTCCCGAAGCGAAGAGCGCCCTTGACCGTTTCAAGATGGAGGCGGCGAGCGAAGTCGGCGTGAACCTGAAGGACGGCTACAACGGCGACCTCACCTCGAAGCAGGCCGGTTCCGTTGGCGGTCAGATGGTCAAAAAGATGATCGAATCCTACGAAAGAAACATGAAATAACGTTGGTTTCAGCCGAGCGGAGCGAATCCTTGCGGGGGTTTGCTCCGCATTTTTCTTTTTTGTAACATATTCCAATTTTGTCCTTCTCATCCTCCCAATATTCTACTTTTTTATCGCAAATACTGCTTGTTTTTTTTATTCGGATAATATATAATAAAAAGGATTTAGCATAGTGGCTATTGTTGTTGATTCCTGCCTGCCCTTTCAAAAAGCAATGCAAGGAGTGCGAGAAAATGAGTATTCCGAATGATCCTTTGGTTTTTGTTCACGGCCTGTTCGGCTGGGGTTCCGACGAGGGCATTGACAAAAAAATCCCATACTGGGGCGCCACCACCGGCAACCTGATGGAATTTCTGGCCAATCAGGGGGCAGAATGCTACGCCGCTTCGGTCGGCCCGGTCTCCAGCGCGTGGGACAGAGCGTGTGAGCTCTATGCCCGCCTGACGGGAACGACCGTTGACTACGGCAAAGCGCATTCCGAAAAATACAATCACAACCGCTTTGGCCGCACCTATGAAGCCCCCCTGCTTGACGGTTGGAGCCGTGAGAGGAAAATCCACCTCATCGGCCACAGCTTCGGCGGCACCACCGTGCGCCTGTTTTCCCATCTGCTGGCCTTCGGCGACAAGGACGAGCAGGAAGCAACCCCCGAAGCGGAGCTTTCGCCTCTGTTCCGCGGCGGCAACGGCGACCTGATTCAGAGCATCACGACCATCTGCGCGCCTCACAACGGCTCCGTTGTGTTCCACCTTTTGAAAAAATACAAAATGATGCCGCTGATCAAAACGGTCACCTATAACTACGTCGGTCTGGCGGGGCGCAGCAAGATGCAGGGCGATTTTGTCGACTTTCATCTGGAGCAATACGGCCTGAGCGACACACCCGGCAAAGAAGACGCCCTGCCTTTGGGCAGAGCCAAACGCAAGTTCGTGAACAACACCGATAACCAGGAGTACGATCTGAGCCCCGCCGGGGCGCAGCAGCTCAACGCCTAT
>CADBPL010000307.1 GCA_902796535.1 Oscillospiraceae bacterium | reverse complement strand
TGCCGTCGTGGTTCGCGTCGCACGCGGCAAGCTGCGCGTCGGTCAAAGCCGATCGTGCAATCAGCCCGTTTGCCACAAGGCGCACAAAATACGCGTCCGTGCCGTCGTACCACCCGTCGCCGTCCACGTCGCCGAAGATCACGACGGTGTAGGTGTCAACGAGCGTCTGTTCGATGTTGTAGACTTTAATTTTCGTGCCCGTGCCCATCACTTGTTTTGCGGTGGGGTATTCGTATGTCGCTGTGCCGTCGGTCACGGAAACGCAGCCCTGCGCCGTGCCGCCCGATAAGCCGTAAACGAAGTGTGTACTTTTATCAATAACAGTATTACTGTCTGCGGGGTTTATCACAGGTGATTTTGTGACCCAATGGGCATAAACCGTTATGTTTCCGGATAAACCGCACATGGTTGTCGATGTAACCGGCACATTGGTATCAGTGAACCAGCCGACAAAAGCCTTATCCGCTTTGGTGGGAACAGGCAGCGTGCCGTAGGTGGAACCAAAGGTTATCTCTTTACTTTGCGTTGAGCACGTTCCGCCGTTGGCGTTAAAATATATAGTTCGCTTGATGGATTCGTCATAAGTTTTGTAGGTCGGCGTATCTGTGATCTGATAATTTTTAGGAACGACCATCACCTGGATTGCTTCCATCTGCCGATCTTCTCCGGTGGTTCCTGCTGTAGCTCCGTTGCGCTGCCAATCAAGCCAGCCGATATCTGAAACGTGCGCCCGATATAAAATATCATATTTGCTTGCGGCTGTTCCCAGCAATTCCGCCTGGAACGCTTCCGCCCGCAGTGCCAAACCGGTCGAGCCGGAGTAACCCCCATTATATCGACTGTGACCCCAGCCGATATAAGCCATGTGTGTTTTGTATTTGACGTCACCGTAGGAGTGACCGCATAAATCAATGGCAATTGCTTCTAAAGGCAAGTCTTGACCCGTTGTGCCGGCCGTCGCGCCTTGTTGTTCGTTCGCAGTCCAGCCTTGTTCGGCAACGTGAACACAATAGGTCGCTTTCGGAACAAGCATCACTCTGATTGCTGTGATCGGGAATCCTCCGCCAATGGTGCCGGATATTTCGCCGTCCTTCGCCCACGGATTCCAGCCTTTTCCAAAAACAAAAGTGTGATAGTAAACGCTGTATCTGGAAGCAATGTCGCCGCTCAGGCTGATTTTTATCGCCTCAATGCCTTCTGAATAATTGCTGACTCCGGCCAGTTCGCCATCCTTTTTTTCACTTTGCCAACCGACATTGGAAACGTGCGCAGAATAATGGATGCTCCCGCTGTAATTTGTGAGTGAGAACTTCAGACCGGAAATACGGTTTGCCGAAATATTATCGGACGGTGCGGTTCCGAGTGTCGTATCATCCGATACGGAAACCTCGCCTTCATTCAAAATGTATGCGGTCGTGGCAACAGATGGTTTTGTTGTTTGTTCTTTTGTTGAAAAAGCACTTGGGTCTTTCTCAAGAATAAATCCGTAAACCGTTGATTCACTTGAAATGACATTGTTCCAGTGCCCACTGTGATTCCACAGTGCGATTTTATTCTCATTGTCATAATCGGGCTGGCCCTCACCCCAGCAGGTGTAGGAAAAGGTTTCGTCCGTCACCCATTTCCACGCGCCGTTTTCTTTGTAACCGCCGATGTAAAAATGCGGTTCGCTGAAATCATCAACCAGTCTATTCGTTGCGTTCCATTCACTGCTTTCGACTATGGTAGCCAAATGACCGCCCTGGCTTTCACACCAGCTTCTTGCTTCATGCCATGTTTTGGTAGAAACGTATGCGGTATAGGTATGCCCGTCCAAGGTGCAGGAAGCAACTTGGCTCGGTTCGGACGAGAGCGATCGAACCGTAAACTCACAATTGCTCACAGAATAATTCCCGCTGTTATCATAGGCATAAACATAAATAGAATAAAATCCTGCATCGTGCAAGGTCAAATCCTTGAATGTTTGGTTGCCGATGTTTTCATCGATGAATTGAACGTTGTTGCCGTTATCATAGCGACAGTAGCCGTCAACCCGGTAACTGGTTGCGTTTGTGACAGCGTTCCATTTGACTGTTACGGTTGAGTGGGCAGGATAAATGCTGTAATCCGTGTATGCCTGAGTTGTGTTTGAAGGGTCGAGAGGCGGGGATTGATAATCAGGAACACCAAAGTAATAATCAGCAATATTGTATGTATGTGAAGTTACTTTTCCACCACCACTATTTCCTTCAATAGTTGTAAACTTCCGATTTGTTCTATCTACAGAAGCTACTAATCCAACATGGCTCCAAGTTGTGGTAAAAAACAAGTCACCGGAATCAGGAGTATAGTTATTACCGCCCCATTTCCCAAATGTTTGATCCGTATCTGACCAAGCGGCGTTTTGATTCCCGCCGCCATAGTATCGAATATCAAAAAAAGACGGTGCATGTCCTGCTCGGCTCGAACTCTTCAGGACAGATTCAGGAATACCTGCCTGCCTTGCGCACCAGGAGACAAAATGTGCGCACCAGTTCCCGGAGCCGTATTTTGAACCGTTCGTGTTCCCATCTTGCGTTTTTGCAACTTCGATAATATCAAGTCGCTGATTGCCTGTGTTCACCCATGTGTTTTCGTATGCTGCGTTGCTGATGAAACATAAGCTGAAAAGACTCATAAAAATTGCGGTACAAAGAGTGAAAGAGACAGTTTTTTCGATTGCTTTTGACACGAGTCATTCCCCCAAAATAAAAAATGCGCAACCAGAGGCTGCGCACGAAAAACACAGCTCCGATTGTCGCCAAACAAACTTTCACAATTCTAATTGAAGTACGTGAAGATAGAGCCTGTATTTTTACCGAGAGATAAAAATACACGCACATACAATTAGAATCATATTTAGTTTGTTTGGCAGTTTCATCATAGCACATTGAGGGAAAAATTGCAACACGCGAAAATAAAAAAAACACGCTGCCGGATCGCAACGGAAAGCTGAACCCTCTCAATGCAGAGCGAATGGTAGGGTCGACGGCCGCGAGGTCAGATGACAACCTGATTTGCCCTCTCAGTCACTTTGTGACAGCTCTCCCAGAGGGAGAGCCAAGAGTACTCATTTTACTTACGATCAAATGGCACACTTCTTGCCTCTCCTGCAAGGGGAGGTGGCTGAGCAAAGCGAAGCCGGAGGGGTCGCAAAGAAAATTGCAGGGAACGCTGCCCTGTAGGGAACGCTGCCCTGTAGGGAACGCTGCCCTGTAGGGAACGCTGCCCTCAGCGTTCCATTGCACTTTGCCGCGCATTTGGGTTGCGGAACGCCGAGGGCGGCGTTCCCTACGGCGGCAGTCACTTCGTGACAATCGTCTTTTTGCCCTCTCAGTCACTTCGTGACAGCTCGTTTCGCCTGCCGGCTCGGTCGGTGCTTCTGCCTGCGGCAGAGGTGTCCACCGGACACCAGCACTCCATCGGGAGAGCCAAGAGTACTCATTTTACTTACGTTCAAATGGCACAATTCTTGCCTCGCCCTTTGGGAGAGGTGGCGCCGCCAAAGGCGGTGACGGAGAGGGCAAAAGGCAAGGGCAGAATTAAGTCAGAGGTCAGAATTAAGAGTTAAGAGGTTTAGTTTAATTTCACGCCGCCCTTGCGCAGGGAACAAAAAACTGCCGTGTCAGATCAATTCCTCACACGGCAGTTATTTTTTGCAGTTGTTTTGATCAATAGCGCTTGGCCAGCAGCTCGCTGATTTTTTTGGCCTCGTCCTCGGTCAGGGTTACGCCCTTCCCCATTTTTTCATGATCGGGAGCCCATTCACGGATGTCGAGCTTGGGTTCACGGCCATTCCAGCTAATGAGGTTAAGCTCTTTCGTCCAGCCCTTGGCGGTTTCGGAAAGAACACCGAGCGTTTCTACGATTTCGTAAGTAAATTCAGGCATGATGTCGCTCCTTTCTCTGATTTTATAAACGGGTATAACAAGTCACCTATATATTATAAGAAAAGTCCTTAAATATCAATAAGTAAATAAAATATTTATAAATTATTTACAATTATCACTGCACAGGGAGGAACGGCGGCGTTTTACAAAACAGTTTTTTTGTTTTTGTTCACTTTAACGGTTTTTGAGCAAAACGCTTGTATTTCCCCGCAAAAAAGGGTAAAATTGTAAATGATTGCACGTTGCGCTCTATTTTTGCAGCAGCGCTTCCAGCGCGTTGTTTTCGATCAGGCGCTCCCAATGTTCGGCGGTGTGCAGCGCAGCGGCCTCGCTTTCGCCGACGATAACGCCGAATTCGTTCAGGCACGGCCGCAGCCGATTGGCGCCTGCTTTTTGCCGAACCAGCAAACGGTACTTGTTTTGACGGCGGTAGAGGCGGCTTTCGGTTTTGACGCCGGCAAACGCCAGCGCTTCGGCGCAGGCATAGACCGCGTCGAGCGAAGCGAACTGCACGGTCAGGAACCCGCTGCTGCGCCGCAAATAACAGCGCCTGGCGTGCGGCGGCAGCGTTTCCCGCGTGAAGAGCAGCACGCAGCCGTCTGCGCCGCGGCGCATGGCTTCCACCGTCAGCCGGCCGGACGCGTCAAAGCTGCGCCCAAGGGCGTGGTTCGCGCGTGAAAGTACCGTCCAGATCACGCGCCTTGTCTCCACGTCGGCGTAGTCCATCTGATCGTAAGTAATGTTCAGGTCTTTCATGTCATCGCCCGATAATTCCACCAGGAGCGCTTCTGTTGTCAGTTCTTCTACCCGCATGTGGGTTGACCCCCTAACAAAAAAGATGTATAGTATAATTCTAATGAGGTTTGACCGTGAAAAGCAAGGCTAAAATATTGGCAGCCCATCCCGAAAGGAGAGAGCACCTTTGAAATCACCCGAAAAACAAACGCGGCTGTTGTGGCTGGATATGCTGGCCATGCTGGCGCTGCCTTGTGTGAGCGCGTGGTATTATTACGGCGTGCAGGCGTTGAAGCTGCTGGCCGTTTCAGTGCTCAGCGCTGTGGTGTGCGAGCTGTTCGGCTCTATCCTTCTCAAAATGAAAATATCCGTCGGCAACCTCAGCGCCGTGGGAACCGGGCTGATGATCGCGCTCATGCTGCCGGCCTCCGCGCCGTGGTGGCTGCCAGTTTGCGGCAGCGCGTTTGCCATTGTTGCCGCCAAGCTGCCCTTTGGCCGGGTGGAACGGCTGCCTTTTTCGCCGGCGGCCGCCGGCATGGCGTTCCTGACCGTTTGCTTCCCGCAGCTTGTTTTCGCCTATCCGAAGGTTTCGCCCGCCCTGAGCGGCACCGGCGTTTCGCTGGCGGCCATGCTGGCGCAGAACACCTCGCTCAGCCTCAGCTCCGTGCGCGCCATTGATATGCTCACGGGCAACTTCCCCGGGCCGATGGGCGCCAGCTGCATCCTTGTGCTGCTCGGCAGCGCCATCTATATGCTCATCCGGCGCACCCGGCTGTTCATCAGCGTGGCCGGTTTTCTCACCGGCGGCGCGCTCGTGGCGCTTTGTTTGCCCCGGGTTGCCAGCTTGCTGCCGTCGGTTGTGATGGAGCTTTGCGCCGGCACGATGCTGTTTGCCGCGCTGTTCCTTATCACCGAACCCGGCGCCCAATCCGAAAAACCGCTGCTTCAGCTTCTTCTGGGCTTTTTCGGCGGCGCGCTTTGCTTGCTCATGCGCCGCTTCGGCGCGTTTGAAGAGAGCGCCTGCTTTGCCGTGCTGCTCACGCAGGCCGTTCGCCCTGTTGTGGAACAGTGGCTGACCGCTGCAAGCAAAAAAAGAGCCCGTAACGAGACAAAGGAGATTGAGGAAACAAAGCATCATGAAAATGCCTGACCGCGTTCTTTCCGTTCTTTTCTCTATCAGTTTATGCGCCGCGCTCGTTTCCTGCACCGTCCGGACGGATGATTTGCCGCAGCCTGCGGGTGAACCGACCGCGACCGTTTCGGCAACGCAGCCGTTGACTGCGCCGACCACCCAAAAACCGTCGACAACGGCAAAGCCGACTACTAAAAAGCCGACTACCACCGCGAAGCCGACTACCACCGCAAAGCCGACTACCACCGTGAAGCCGACTACCACCGCAAAGCCGACTACCACGGCGAAGCCGACTACCACCGCGAAGCCGACTACCACGGCAAAGCCGACTACCACCGCGAAGCCGACTACCACCGCAAAGCCGACCACCACCGCGAAGCCGACCACCACCGCAAAGCCGACCACTACGGCAAAGCCGACTACCACCGCAAAGCCGACTACTACGGCAAGGCCGACCACTACGGCAAGGCCGACCGAACGGACCACAGTGTCCACGGCCGCATATGAGGCCGAGGTGTTCCGCCTGATGAATCAGGAGCGCAGGGAAGCCGGTATTGCGCCGCTGAGCGCTTCCGATGAATTACAGCGCTGCGCGGCGATCCGCGCCAAAGAAATCAAACAAAAGTTTTCCCATACCCGCCCGAACGGGCAGGATTGTTTTTCCGTAAATCCCGATCTGATCCGGGGCGAAAACATCGCCTACGGTCAGACCTCGCCGCAGCAGGTGATGAACAGCTGGATGAACAGCCAGGGCCACCGGGAAAACATTCTGCGTGAACGGTTTACGCTCGGCGCGGTCGCCTGTTATTATGATAAATCAACCAACACTTACTACTGGGTCCAGCTTTTTGCCTGACCCGTTCGACAAGAGGGGAACAAGCAAGACATGAAGAATCCGAAACGCATCCTGTTCGTCTTGTTCTCTGTCAGTATATGCGTCGTGCTGATCCTTTGCATCGGTCGGTCGCACCACGTTTTTCGGCCGGTGAGCGTGCCGTCGACTGCCGACGCTTCCGTGCCAACGCAAGCGACCCAGCCGCCCTCGACCGAGCCGGAAACAACAGAAGCTCCCATTCAAAGGGTGCCGCGCAAGGTCAGAAAAACCAAAAAATCATCGGATCCCATCGCGGCGTTTGAGGCGCAGGCGCTGCGCTACACGAATGAAGAGCGCCGCAAGCACGGGCTCAGGCCGCTGAATCCTTCCAACCGGCTGCTGAGCAGCGCGCGCATCCGCGCCGTGGAGATCACGCAGAGCTTTTCCCACGTCCGCCCCGACGGGCAGGATTGTTTTTCCCTTGACCCCGGCTTTTTTGTCGGCGAGAACATTGCATGGGGGCAGGTTTCGGCGCGGGAGGTCGTGACCGATTGGATGAACAGCCCGTCGCACCGTGAAAACGTTTTGTGCGAAACCTTTGAGCTTTGCGCGATCGGGTGCTATTACAACGAAGCCGACGGTATTTATTATTGGGCTCAGCTTTTTGCCTGACCCAACGTGAAAGAGGTGAACAACTTGACGACCCGCTCCAAATCGCCCGGGATGCTGCTGCGCAATGCCGGGCTGTTCAACCCCGTGCTGGTGCAGGCGGTCGGCCTTTGCCCTGTGGTTGCCATTGCCACCTCGCTGAAAGGGTCCGCCCTGCTCGCGCTCGTGGCGGCGGTGGTCATCACGCTCAGCGAACTGCTCGCGTCCCTGTTCATGAGACGCATCGCGCGCTGGGTGCGCATTGCGCTTTATATTCTGCTGGGCGGCGCGCTTGTTTTGCCGTTTATGATGTTCCTTGAAAAAAATGAGCCGGAGCTGTTTTCTTCGCTCGGGCTTTATCTGCCGATCATGGCGGTCAATTCGCTGGTGGTGCTTCGCTGTGAGCGGTTTGCCGTTAAGATCAAGCCGTTTTCCGCTTTGCGCGACGGGTTGACCGCGTCGCTGGGCTATGCGGCCGTGCTGCTGCTGGTCGGTCTGGTGCGCGAGGTGCTCGGCAGCGGCTCGATCGCCGGCTTTGTGTTCTGGAAGGGCGGCCATTTCCACGGTATGCTGCTGCCCTTCGGCGGCTTTTTGATCATCGGCTTTTTTGCCGCTGTTCTGCGCAGCATTATTTCCGCTTATTGGCCGAGATATCTGGATAAAAAGCAGCCCAAGCCTCACGCCAGACGCAAACGCGCCCGACAGGCCGCATCTGCTGAGCAGGAGCCTGCCCTTGACTTAACGCCCGA
>CADBPL010000306.1 GCA_902796535.1 Oscillospiraceae bacterium | reverse complement strand
GACTGCGCCAACATGCTGCAGGAGCTTTGCAACTACATGGGCGTTGACAACATCATCACCTTCGACGCGCACGACCCCCGCGTGCAAAACGCCATTCCGCTCAGCGGTTTTGAAAGTGTCCAGCCTGTTTACCAGATGATCAAAGCCATGACCCGCACGATCCAGGATCTCCACGTCGACAAAGATCACCTCATGGTCATCTCCCCCGACGAAGGCGGCATGGGGCGCTGCATCTATTATTCCACCGTGCTTGAGGTGGAGCTGGGCATGTTCTACAAGCGCCGCGATTATTCCCGCATCATCAACGGCCGCAACCCCATCATCGCCCACGAATTCCTCGGCGACAATGTGGAGGGCAAGGACGTTATTATTGTTGACGATATGATCTCCTCCGGCGAATCCATGATCGAAGTAGCCGGCAAGCTCAAGGACCTGCACGCCAACCGCATCTTCATCTGCAGCAGCTTCGGCCTGTTCTGCAACGGGCTCGACGGGTTTGACAACGCCTACGAAAGCGGTATGTTCGACCACGTGTTCACCACCAACCTCATCTACCGCACGCCCGAGCTGCTCGCCAGAGAATGGTACACCGAGGTCGATATGTCCAAATACATCTCCTACATCATCGACACGCTCAACCACGATATGTCCGTCAGCCACCTGCTCGACCCGGCCGACCGTATCAAAAACCTGCTGCTCAAAAGCGGCTTCAAATCCGAATAACCCACCTCTGCCGAAGACAACTGTTTTCGGCAGATTTTTTTATTGACAAAGGGTTTGATATCCGTTATTATAATAACGGATAGTATAATTCCTCATATTTTTATCACATGAAAAGGAGAGATTTCCCATGAAAAAGTTTGTTTGCCCCGTCTGCGGTTATGTTCACGAAGGCGATTCCGCCCCCGAATTCTGCCCCCTTTGCAAATGCCCCGGTGAAAAATTCACCGTTCAGGAAGCGGGCGAAAGAGTCTGGGCCGATGAACATAAAGTCGGTGTGGCTCAGGGCGTGGAGGACGATATCCTCATCGAACTGCGCAACAATTTCACCGGCGAATGCAGCGAAGTGGGCATGTATCTGGCCATGAGCCGCGTGGCCGACCGCGAGGGTTACCCCGAAGTGGCCGAGGCCTATAAGCGCATCGCGTTTGAAGAAGCGGAACACGCCGCAAAGTTTGCCGAGCTTCTCGGCGAAGTGCTCAGCGCGAGCACCAAAGAAAACCTGCAAAAGCGCGTTGACGCGGAATTCGGCGCAACTGAGGGCAAGCTTGCCCTGGCCAAGCTCGCCAAAGCTCGCAATTACGACGCCATTCACGACACCGTGCACGAAATGTGCAAGGACGAAGCCCGCCACGGCAAGGCGTTCGAGGGCCTGCTCAACCGTTATTTCAAAGACTGATTTCTGACCAACATTCAAAAAGGCCATGCTGTTCCGACAGCATGACCTTTTTTGTTGTGTCTATTTCCCGACTCCCTCAGTCGGCTGCGCCGACAGCTCCCTCAGGGAGGGAGCCTGTAAGATCGTTGCTGCAACCAAGCCTCCCTTGTATGAAGGGAGCCGAGTTGCAACCTGTAAACTCCGTTTAGTACCAGATCCAAGGTTTTGATGCACTTTAGATGTGGAACGCAGAGGGCAGCGTTCCCTACACTTAACGGCACAGTGATCGAATCATTGACTGATGACGCGTTTTGTCCATTCGCAGGGCGCGCATTCTTGCGTGCCGCCGGGACATTTACCGTCGCGCCCTTGTCAAAGCAAGAAAAATGCGGTACAATCCCTTTGTAAGGGAGTGTGATCGCATGAAGGAAGCTTATGACATCGTGATCGTCGGGGCGTCGTCGGCGGGGGCGTATTTTGCGCACGAAATGGCGCGGCGCGGGTTTGACGTGCTGGTCATCGAAAAGGACACGCCCGAAACGCTCAGCCGCGACTACGACGTATTCCACATGAACCGGGCGGAAATGCTGCGCTTCGGGCTGCCGCAGGTGCAGCCGGGCGACGGCGTTTACTGCTTTGCCTTCACCGACGACACGCAGTTTTCGCCCTACGGGCAGCACCCCAAACACAAAAAGGTCGCTGTGATCGGCATGCACAAAAACGGCTATATGCGCCGCATGAACGTCTGGGCGCAGGCGGCGGGCGCGGAAATCGTTTACAGCGCCTGCTTTGAAAGCACGATCCTGACCGACGGGCGCATCAGCGGCGTGCGGTTCACGCACGAGGGCGAATCGGTCGAGGTCGGCTGCCGGCTGCTGGCGGATTGCTCCGGCAAACCGGCGGTCGTGCGGCGTTCGCTGCCCGACGGTTACGGCGTGGAAAAATTTGAGCTGACGGCACGGGACGTGTTCTTCGTGAAGCTGCGCTACATCAAATTTGACGAACCCATGGAGCGCTGGCTCAAATCGCAGTTTTATCTGTTTTATAAGCTGTGGATCGCGCCGTCGGATGATTCGGCGGACGCCATTCTCGGCTACGGCTCAAGCTGCAGCCTTGACGTGGGTGAAAAATTCTATCGCCTGTTCTGTCAGAACGTCAAAACACCGCCCTTTCATGTGGTGCGGGAGGAAACCGGCGCCACGCCCTACCGCCGCCCGCTGTATTCCTTTGTGGCGGACGGCTTTCTCTGCATGGGCGACGCGGCGTGCCTGACCAAGCCCGACAACGGCGAGGGCACCACGGCGGCGCTGG
>CADBPL010000305.1 GCA_902796535.1 Oscillospiraceae bacterium | reverse complement strand
GCTGCCCTTGGCGCGCTGGCGCAGCAGATTGCGCATTCGGTTGAGGGCGCAGGCGCAGGCATAAGTGGAAAACCGCGCGCCGCCGTCGACCTTGAAGGTGTGTACGGCGGAAAGGAACCCGACAACGCCCTCCTGAAAATAATCCTGCCGGTCTGCCTCGTTGCGGGCAAAGGCAAACGCATGCTGCCGCAGCAGGGGCGAAATGCGCCGAAGCAGTTCGGTAATGGCTGCGGAGCTCTGCGCCCGGCTGCGCGCCATGAGCACAAGCTCCTCATCGGATTTTGATGCGAGTGCCGCTGACTCCAAAAAAACACCCCACCGTTCGGACAAGTAAGATTATGATACCGTAATGCTCAGGATTTGTCAAGTGATTTCCCGTCTTTTACAAAATTTTATTGATGAAATCAACAAACCAAAATCAAAATGATCATTTTTTTTGGCCTTTTTGTTGCAATTCATCCAAATTCAACTGATAGGAACCGATAAATTCCTGCAAAAAGCATTCCGCCGCCGGACAATTCAGCTCATGGATGAGCTTTTCGATGGAGGCCTTGGCTGCGGTGAACTCGGTGTTGCCGGCCTTTTCCTCTTCAATGCATTTGATCAGAGCGGAAATTTTATCCGCCGCTTTCACCAGCCGCCACTCCTCGCCGTCCTCCGGCTGTCTGACAAAGAAGCGTTGGTACGTCCCCTGCATATCCGCCGGCAAAAGTGAAACCAAGCGCTCGGCCGCCTGCCGCTCCACGGCCTTATAGGCGGCGCGCAGCTCTTCGCTGCCGTATTTGATGGGCGTGGGCATATCGCCCGTGATGATCTCCGGCATATCGTGATAAAGCCCGATGAGCGCGGTGCGTTCCGCGTTGATGCTTTTGCCGAACCGCTCGTTGGAAAGCACGGCCAGCGCGTGCGCAATGGCCGCGACCTCAAGGCTGTGTTCGCTCAGATTCTCCTGCCGGGTGTTGCGCATGAGCGCCCAGCGGTTGATGTATTTCATGCGGGAAAGCATGGCAAAAAAATGATGCGCCATTTTCATTCTCCTATTCTGCTTCGACAGCCGACGGGTTTTTCATGATCAGCACATAGCCGGGAACCTCATAATGGATCGTGTAACCGGCGCCCGCATATTGCGCGCGCAGCACAAGCGTTTCGTCGGCATATTTGCCGCGCATATCGAAAATCACATAATCCGTCTCGTTTTTGGAATCGATCGCATAGATCTCGTCGCGCTGATAAAGGTGCGGCACAAAAAACGTGCTTGATTTCACGGAAGCGTTTGCCGGCACGTGCGTCCACGCCTCGTCGAAAACCTGATATTCCGTTTGATAATTCACATATTTGTTATAAGTACCCGACAGCTTCGGCCAGCCGCTGATCACAAACAGGAACATCGCGGAAACGGCCGCCAGCAGGCACAGGTACCGCGTCGTTCGCGCTTTCAGCTCGGAGGCGTTGAGCACGGCAAGATAGATCATGCACGCCAGCGCGCCGAAGCAATACTGAAAGTCGATGCTGTACTGATAAATATAATCGCTCATCAGGTTTTCGAGGATGAACGGGAAAAGCAGCAGCAATTGGGAGAGCCTGCGGCTGCAAATCGGCAAAAGCCCGAGCGGCAAAAGCATTTTGAGCAGGAACAGGAATTTTTCCTCCGTCATGATCTGCCCGATGGCATAGCCCGGATCCGTGACAATGACCCGCACCATACCGAGCAGCCCGTGATCCTCATACATATAATTGCTGAAGTGGTTGGACATGACGCCGTCGCCATAGCGGCTGAGCAGGAACAAAGCGCCGCCGAACCAGAGAACGGACAGCACCGAAAGCACAGCCCCGCTGAAGTATTGCTTGCGGGAGATGATCAGAAACACGCCGAAAAACAGCACGAACATGGTGGCGTCCTCTTTGACCATGCAGGTGAGCAGCGCAAACAGGATCATCGGCGCGCGTTTGCCGGCCTCGAAAAAATAAAACAGCCACAGCAGCAGCGGCACCAGAAAGCAGTTTTCGTGCAGGTCGTAGCTCGTGCCGCAAAAGATGACGGGGTTGACGGCGTAGGCGGCCATGAGCGCCGCCGTAAGCTTCGGAGAAAGGTTTTTGTTTTGAGCCAGAAAATAGATCGGCACAACGCCGGACGCCAGCACAGCCGCCTGCCCGAGCTGAAGGGTGTAGGGCGACGGAAAGATCGCATAAAACGGCAAAAGCAGGTAATAAATCGGCGAAATGTGCACCGCGAAATGCGACAGCAGCCTGTCCCGCTCGCTGGTGACCAGCGGCAGCAGCGTTTTGCGCATATTGTGGAACATATTGCAAAACAGCCCGAAATCATAATTGGGCGTGCAGTAGGCCGCCTGACGCAGGCAGGTGAACGTGCCGACCAGCCCCAGCACCGCCGCCCCCGCCAGCGCCGTGACGGCAATGGTCTCGCCCTTGCTCCAATGCAGGCTTTCCAGCCCGAGCTTATCGTCCTTGAGCAGCCAGCACAGCAGCGCGCACGCGATCAGAATCAGCGTAACGCAAAACCAGGGTTCTTTCTTTCCGGCAAGGCAGCCGATGGCGAAGCAAAAAAAACTGCCGGTGAGCAGCCAGGCGTCGGTTTGCGTGTTTTTGAAGATCGCCTGGATCACGGAAAACGCAAGGAACAGCACGCCAAAAGCAGCGGCATAACGCAGCGGCGAAAGAGAAAACGCGTAGCCGACCGCGTCAAACGCGGCGCCGTCTACCGCAAGAAGGAACACGTTCACCATGCACCAGGCCGCCAAAAAGCGGGCGAGCAGCCGCTGCGGCTCCACGCACACCTTCCATCTCTCCTTCACGGTCATTCCTCCCAAAAGTCATAATTGTGGTTATTATAACAAATCCGCTTTCAAAATGCAAATCATACCGTGCATATCCCGATTTTTCTTGCGAAAACGGGCGTTTTATGGTAAAATAACTCGCAATCAATGGCAACAGAAGGGGAAATGGAAATGATCCAAGTCAATTCACGCAACCAAAAGCCGAAGCTGCGGCATCTGCTCGTTCTGACTGCCGCCGCGCTCCTTGCGGTTGGTCTGCTGAGCGTGACCGACCCGAACAAAAACGCTGCGGCCTGCTGCGTCACCGTTGCCGTTTACTGCTTTCTGGCCGCCCTTTTCCTGCTCTATTCGTTCCGGGAACAGATCCGCTACAACCCTTATTCCTATAATACGATATTTTATTTCGGGTTCGCGCTGTTTTCGTTATTTGTGATGATTATTTATATTCTGCTGACGATTCAGATTTCGCAGGTTCCCGCCGGGCAGGTCATCAGCAACATCCTTCGCTACCTGATCGGCTCGCCGAAAAATTTTATTCTGTTCTCTTTCCCCTTCCTGCTGGTGTTCTCCGTCGGGCTCTGCGTATCGAATCTGTCGCTGATCCGGCATGAGGGGCTGCGCCCCGTCAACCTGCTGGGCATCGCGCTGTCGTTCTTTATCGTGGCGGGCGCCGTGTTTTTATATACCTTCGATTACGCGGTATCCGGCAGCCAGAGGGAAGTGATGATCCACGACCTCGTCGCCAACCTGATCGCCTCGGTCTATCTGTATTTTGAATGTATGCTCCTCGGCGTCATCGTCGCCCTCGCCTTCACCGCGCGGTATGAGCCGGAAACGAAGGTGGATTTTCTCATCATTCTCGGCTGCGGGCTGCGAAGCGACGGCACGCCCACGCCCCTGCTGCGCGGCCGGATCGAGCGCGCGCTCGCGTTTGACGAAAAGCAGCGTGAGCAGACCGGCAGAGAGCTGACCTTTATCGCCTCCGGCGGTCAGGGCGCGGATGAGGCCGTTGCGGAGAGCACAGCCATCAAGCGATATTTGATCGGGCGCGGCGTCCCAGAAAGCCGTATCATTGAGGAAAACCGCTCCACCAACACATTTGAAAACATGAAGTTTTCCAACGAAATCATTCAAAGCGTCGACCCGAACGCAACCGTTGCGTTTTCCACCACGAACTATCACGTGTTCCGCAGCGGGCTGTTTGCCAGACGCGTAAAAATGCGTGCCGTGGGCATGGGCGCCAGAACGAAATGGTATTTCTGGCCGAACGCCGCCGTGCGCGAGTTTATCGGGCTGCTGGTCAAGCACCGCTTGAAGCAGGCGCTCATCCTTGGCACCATGACCGTCTCCTACCTCATTCTGACCTGGCTGTCCTACCGTTTTTATTGAGTAAAAAAACTATGAAAAAAGCTACGTTTCGCGCCACCGTCAACAGCTGTTATGTCGGCTACATCTCACAGGCGATCGTCAACAACTTTTATCCCCTGCTGTTCGCCATGTTTCAAAACCGCTATCACCTCACCCTGTCGCAGGTCAGCTTTCTGATCACCGCCAACTTCGGTGTTCAACTGCTGATGGATCTGCTCTGCGCCCCCTTTGTGGATCGAATCGGCTACCGGCCGACTGTGGTCACCGCCCATTTTTTGTGCGCCGTCGGCCTGTTTTTGCTGCCGGTGCTGCCACCGGTGATCGGCCCCTATCCCGGTCTGCTGCTGGCCATCATCCTGTGCGGGATCGGCGGCGGGCTGATCGAGGTGGTCATCAGCCCGATCGTGGAGGCCTGTCCGAACGACAATAAGGCCGCCGCCATGAGCCTGCTCCACTCCTTCTACTGCTGGGGGCAGACCGCGGTGGTGCTGCTTTCCACGCTCGCCTTCCGCTTTTTCGGCATGGGCGCCCACACCGTTGTTTCCGCTCTCTGGGGCGTGATTCCGCTGGTCAACGCCTTTTCCTTTTTGCGTGTGCCGCTCAATACCCTGCCCCACACCGACAGCAAAAACGCGCCGCTGCACGCCGTGAAAGCAAAGGGCTTCTGGCTGTTCTTTTTGATGATGCTGTGCGCCGGCGCCTCGGAGCTGTCGATGAGCCAGTGGGCCTCCGCCTTTGCCGAAGAAGGGCTGCGCGTGAGCAAAGCCACGGGCGACCTGCTGGGGCCGTGTATGTTCGCCGTGTTCATGGGCGTCTCCCGCGTGTTCTACAGCAAAAGGGGCGACCGGATCCGTCTGAGCAGCTATATGGCGGGCAGCAGCGCGCTTTGCGTGGCAGGCTACGCGGTAACGGTGTTTGCGCCGCACCCGCTGCTTTCCCTTTGCGGCTGTATGATCTGCGGTCTGGCCGTTGGCATCATGTGGCCGGGCACGTTCAGCATGGCATCCAAAGCCATCCCGCTGGGCGGCACGTCCATGTTTGCGCTGCTGGCTCTGGCGGGCGATCTCGGCTGCACGAGCGGCCCCTCCCTTGCCGGGCAGCTTTCCGCCGCCTTCGGCTCCGACCTGCGGGTCGGCTTCGCCTTCGCCGCCGTTTTCCCGCTGTTGATGCTCGCGCTTTCCCTCGTTCGCCACAGGCAGGAAATGCGCGCATAAGATGCCTGCGCTCGTTTTCCATCAAAAGAATCGTTTTCCGGAAGAGTGACCAAATCCCCTCCCTTCGCATACCATGATGATGAAAAGCGAAGAAAGGAGGAAGCGGATCATGGGATGCAATTTCGGTAACGGCAACTGCTCTTGGGTCATTATTCTCATTCTCATCCTTTGTTGCTGCTGCGGCAATAACGACAATTCCGGCTGCGGCTGCAATTCCGGCAGAGGTTCTGACTGCGGCTGCTGCGGTTGACCCTTTGTCAAAACTGATCTGACACAGCGCACGGGTCCGGACAGCCGATCGGCTGCCCGGGCTTGCCTGTTTTCCGGCAGGCAAACAAGCGGTCAGACAGGGCGCAGGCAGCCGGTTTCTGCTTGATCTTTCAACAAAATGGGACAAAATAAATAATGAAAAGTATATACTTTTTGAAAGCAATGTGTTATAATATCTTGGATATTTTAATGTGAGGAGGGATCTTATGTCCATAACGGTCAGCGTTGTTGTGCCGACGCATCATCGACCGCATTTTTTAGGCCGGACGATCGAATCCCTGCTCAGGCAGACCTATCCCCACACAGAAATCGTGATCGTTGACGACAACGAGCCGGACAGCAAAGCGCGAAAGCAGACTGAGCAGGTCGTTGCGCAGTATGCCGCGTACAGCAACATCGTTTATATTCAAAACCCCCACCCGCTCGGCGGCGGTCTGGCGCGCAACGCCGGCATTCAGGCCTGCAGCGGCGATTACGTTACGTTTTTAGACGATGACGACGTTTACCTGCCCGAAAAAATCGACACGCAGCTGAGCTTCATGCTTGAACGGGATCTGGACATGAGCTTTACCGACGTATTCCTCCACGGCGCGGATGAAAAGCTTGTGGAATACCGCCGCCACACCTATGTGCACGACTGCTCCAATGCCGAATTGATGCGCCAGCACGTGATCCATTCCCTCTGCCCCACCTCCTCCTACATGATCAGGCGCAGCTTCCTGCTGCAGACCGACGGGTTCCGCGACGTTTCCATGGGGCAGGATTTCATGCTGATGTACGACATGATCGAACACAACGCCAAAATCGGCTATCTGCCGGTTTCCTATATCATCCAGTATTTACACGACGGCGACAGAATTTCGGTTGGGAAAAATAAAATCAACGGCGAAAAGAATCTGTTCGCCTTCAAAAAAACAAAGCTTGACATTCTCAACGCTGAAGAGCGGCGTTACGTCCGCTTCCGCCACTATGCGGTGCTTTGCGTTGCCCACCTGCGCAGCGGCAGCCCGCTGCAGGCGCTGCGCTACGCCATCATCTGTCTGTTCTGCTCACCCATTCTGGTCGTGCGCGAGATGAAAACCTTTTTCCGCAACCGCCGCATCGCAAAAAAAGAACGAAGACTGAGGTAAACCATGAACCAAGCCGCCGAACGGAACATCCGCATACCGGGTTACGCTTTCCTCGACCCCTTTGTCGACGTGAGCTTTTTCCTGCTGCTGTTTTCGGTGTTCACCAACATTTTTTTCGACGGCCACCATAACTATTTTTACTTCTTTGCCTTTTTTGCCTTTTTCGGCGTCACCGGCATCCGGCTGATACTGCTCATCCGCTACACAGGCAGCTTTGTGCTGCCCACCATCACCATCTGGTACGGTCTGTTCGTTCTGTACAGCTTCGCCTCCATACTATGGGCTTATAACCCGGGCGTTTGTTTCCACGTTACCTCCCGGATCGTGCAATGCCTGATCATTCAGTTCTGTATGGCGCAGAATTATTCCTCCAAAGCCGCGCTGCCGCGCTGCCTGAAGGTTTTTGTGCTGGCTGCCGTGCTGAGCTCTGTCTATATTCTGAGCCAGACGCCGCTGGAAACGCTGTTCAAAACCCGTTTCGGCGCCGCTTCCACCAGCCTGAACCCCAATATGTTTGCCGTGATCTATTCCTTCGGCGCACTCATTGCCTACTTTTTTGCCTGCCATATGCGCAAGCTCATCGCCTATCCGGTCGCGTTTTATCTGGTTTTCATGGTCGTCGCAACCGGCTCGCGCAAATCCATCATCACGGTGCTGCTCGGCATTTTTCTGCTGACCATTATGGTGACGAACCGCAAGCACCACGTTCTCAGGCTGGTGTTGACCGTCGGCGCAATTCTGCTGTTTCTCTACTGGATCATGACGATCCCTGCGCTCTACACCGTTCTCGGCAGCCGGCTGGACTCCATGCTGGGCTTTTTCACCAACCGGGAAGCGGATTACAGCATGACGCTGCGTCTGACCTTTATGCGCGTGGCCAAAGAGATTTTTCTCGACAATATGTTTTTCGGCGCCGGCATCATCAACTTCCACGTTTTGCTGGGCACGGTGATGAACGAATCGACCTATGCGCATAACAACTATTATGAGCTGCTGGCCGATCTCGGCCTGATCGGCTTTTTGCTCTATTATTCCTATTATGTCTATGTGGCCTTAGCCACGTTTAAGCGGGTGATCCAGGGCAGCCAGTACGCCAAGCTGATGCTGACGCTGGTCCTTTCCATTTTGCTGTGCGATTTCGGCATCGTCAGCTTCTACACCATACAGATCAACGTGATCTTCACCTGCACGACCCTGTTTTTGAGCGTGTGCGACGCCGGGCCAAAGCCGAATGCATCAAAGCCAAGACCTGCTCTTGCTGCTGAATAAATCAATGGTTCCAAAGAAAGGATGAAGATAATTTGAACACGAACGCCAACACAATTTCCGAACCAAAGGGTCTGGAAGTCAATGTACTGTTTCTGGTCAAGACCGTATTGGCGAGATGGTGGATCCTGCTCACTTCAACCGTTTTGTGCGCTGCGCTCGGCTGGGGTATTTCCATGATGACGACCGATCCGACCTACACCACCAACCTGAGCTTCACCACCTACAACAAGGCCGCTGCCGATGTTGTTTCCAGCAGCGACATTAACTCCTCCATCATGATGACGAACACCTTCAAATATATTTTAGAGGGGCGCCCGATGCGGGAAACCGTCGCCAAAAGCTGCAGCTTCAACGTTTCGGCAGAACAGCTCAGCCGCTACGTTTCCGTGAACACGCAGGCGGACACCAACATCATCATTGTGAGCGTCACGACCGACAGCCCCGAAAAATCCTACGAGATCGCTTCCGGCATTGCCAAGCATTATCAGGATATCGTCGACTACGCCTACCCGAACGCAACGCTTCAAATCTATGAAAAGCCCTTTAAGCCCACGTCGCACGACCCGCAGCTTTCCCTCATGCGCTTTGCCGCGATCGGCGGCGTGATCGGTTTTGCGCTGTCGTTTATTCTCATCCTTGTTTTCAACGCCACGCGCGACACCGTCCAGTCCTCCAACGATATTCAGATGAAGCTGGATTCCAAGCTGCTGGGCAGCATTTCCACCGTTCGTACCAAATCCAGCAAAAAAGTCGGCCGTCAGGCGCTGCTCATCACCGACCGCTCGCTCGGCTTCTCCTTCATTGAATCCTATAAGGCGATCCGCACCCGTGTGGAAACGCTGTGCACCCGCAAGAACTATAAAACGATCCTGGTCACAAGCGCCGGCGCCGGTGAAGGCAAAACCACGTTTTCGCTTAACCTCGCCCTCAGCCTTTCGCAAAACGGCCGCTCCGTGCTGCTCATCGATGCGGATATGCGCAAGCCGACGCTTTACCGGTTCCTGAACCTGAACATTCCCCGCGGCAACGATCTGGCTTCGGTCATCAGCGGCAAGACCGATCTGAGCGACGCGATCAAATACGTTGAAAAATACAAGCTTTTCATCCTTTCTTCCATTGAACCCAACAGCGAACCCACCGAGATCCTCTCCTCGCAGCAAATGAACAAGATCGTCAAGGCTGCCCGAAAAGAATTTGACTTTGTCATCATCGACACCGCGCCCGCCGCTGTGGTGACCGACGCAACCATTCTTTCCAATTTTGCCGACGCGTGCATCATGGTCGTGCGCGAAAACTTTTCTGACGTTGCCCGCATCCGCGGCGTGATCTCCGACCTGGAATCCTACCGTGCCGAACTGATCGGCTGCGTTTACAACAACACCGCGCGCGACGGGTTCCTGGGCCGCTACAGCAAATACCACTACGGCTACTATTACAATTCCTACAAAGGCAACGGCGGTTACGGCTACGGATACGGCTATGAAGATGAGGAATCCGCGGCCGAACAATAAAACGACAGGAGGAATTTCTCATGAAAAAAGCAATTCTGGCCATCATTTTGATCGTGGCGCTCGGCTGCGGCGGCGTGTGCGGCTATATGCTCTATGCCAACGCGCCGGAACAAAAGATCATCGGCACGTGGAACAACGACAGCGCCAAGGGGCTGTATTATGAATTCAAAAAAGACGGCGCCATGAGCGGCAAAGCCGAGATCCCGATCCTTTCCACGACCACCGGCATCGACGGCACCTACACCCTCGACAAAAAGACCAACACCCTGAGCATTACGTATCAGATCAAATCCTCGCTGCTTTCTCTGGAAACCGACTACAACGTGAAAAAGACCTATGAATTCACCAAGAAAGGCAAGCTCATCCTCACCGATGAAAACGGCAACGCCACCACCTTCACCAAAGCGGAAAAGTGAACAAGATGGTAAAGAATAACCTGTATACCTATTACGGCATACAGGTTATTCTTTATTAGATGCGATTAAGACAAATATCGTTATTCCGCTTTCGCAATGGTGTGATTCTTATAGGTATTCCAAGTTGGCTCATAACTTGGATCTGCCTGATTGCCCCACATATCCCAGCCCTCACGATCTCCGCGAGCAAACAATTCAATTCTATTTGGCAAACTACATGCTTCAATAATCGGGATGATCTCATCCGGTTTTCTGCTATGCTCACGTTTTTGTGTTCTGATCAGGTTAACCTGCGAACGGGCAGGAGCTAATGTACGATTCGGTTGACTGTTCTTTTTTATGCCAAAAAGAAGAAGCTCCGTAACATTGCGAAAATAGAAACCAACCCCTCTTCCATCAGGCAAACCATCTTTACGGATTTTTTCCCAAACAACATTCCCCTTATACTCAAACCCCCAAGCATCCATAACAGCTAACCCATCGGGAAGCAGAGCGTTGGGAATCCACAGATACAAATGCGCCTTGTTGTCTGCAATTTCAGAAACCGGAAGATTTTTAATATCTGCTAATGTCATCGTTTCATATCTTGTCAAGCGCTTGTGTTCAGGAGCAACTTTACCGGTACGATTCTGAAACTGCCATGGTGGATCAGCATAGATTGTGTTGTATTTCTTTCCATTTGTAAAAGAAAGCAAATCCTTCGACGTAGTATCCAGATTACTCATATCCTTCAACGCACCCCTTCTTGATACCAACTGCCAAGATCGGACATCCACCATTCCGTCTGCTGTCAAGACGATACAACAATTTTCCCATCCAAGTCGTTGAAGCACCATATTTGGCCATAATACCGATATCTTTAAAAACATCGTTCAGTTCTTCTGCTCTGGTAACAATAACACCAACATCGATCAAACCACAATCAAAATAAGTTCGCATGGCAAGCAAATCGCGGTCAAATGTCTGATCTTTGCTGTTCCATTCCAGGTCAAAAGCCACTTTGTTTTTTAAAAAATCTATGTTATGACCGTCAATATACCCCTTAATTGTTTCAATTTCAAACGGTTCATCTGAAAAGCGTCCTCTACGCTGCGCTGTCTGCCGCGGATACTTTTTCACAATCAAATCGCCGGAAATACGGATTTCGCGCCAACCATAAGGATATAAAACATCATCAAATTTCTTAGGAATTGGTGATTCATTTCCTCCCGCTTTCGAGACATCGTCCACGGTCAGTTGAAGTTTCCTTAATGATTCCTGTATTTCTTTCCATTCCTCAGGAAAGCTCTCATGCAATATTTCTAAAGCATGACCATAATCAAAAAACTCAAACTTGAATTGGATATTTGCATCAATGTACTTGTTATCAGCAGTCACTTTTCGTCACCTTTTAACTCCAGTGTTTGTAAAATATGATTCAATCAACCCTATACAATCAGTGATTACTTCTTTTATCTTGTAGTATATCATCTTCATCTTATTTTTTCAATCCATAGCAAAAAAAAGGTTTGATAAAATGCGAAAAAGAGGCAACTTCTTGCAAAGCTCCTCTTTTTCAGTAATACTATGTATGAGCAACAATCACGCTTTGTCGGCGCAGCCGAGCACAGTTTCGATCTTGTGTTCGACCATGCCCTGAATCGCGTCGCGCGCGGGGGCAAGGTACTGACGGGGATCGAAGTGCTTCGGGTTTTCGGCCAGATACTTTCTCACCGCCGCCGTCATGGCAAGGCGAAGGTCGGAGTCGATGTTGATCTTGCAAACCGCCATCTTCGCGGATTCACGAAGCATTTCTTCGGGGATGCCGATCGCATCGTCCAGCGCGCCGCCGTACTGATTGATCTGCGCGACGAATTCAGGCACAACGGAGCTGGCGCCGTGAAGCACGATGGGGAAATTGGGCAGACGCCTGCCGACCTCTTCGAGAATGTCGAAACGAAGCTGCGGCTTCTGGCCGGGCTTGAATTTGTAGGCGCCGTGGCTGGTGCCAATGGCGATGGCCAGCGAATCAACACCGGTCTTTTCCACGAAATCCTGCACCTGTTCGGGCTTGGTGTAAGAGGCGTCCTCCGCGCTGACGTTGACGTCGTCTTCAATACCGGCAAGCTGGCCGAGTTCACCCTCAACCACAACGCCGTGCGCGTGCGCATACTCAACGACCTTTTTGGTCAGCGCCACGTTTTCATCATAGGGGAAATGGGAGCCGTCGATCATCACGGAAGTAAAGCCGCCGTCGATGCAGCTCTTGCAGGTTTCAAAATCGGGGCCGTGGTCAAGGTGGAGCGCGATGGGCAGACCGGTGGTTTCAACGGCAGCCTCAACGAGCTTGACGAGGTAGGTGTGGTTGGCGTATTTGCGGGCGCCTGCGGACACCTGAAGAATCAGCGGAGCATTCAGCTTTTCGCCCGCCTGGACGATGCCCTGAATGATCTCCATGTTGTTCACGTTGAACGCGCCGACGGCGTAGCCGCCTTCATACGCATCCTTAAACATTTTTTTGGTGGTTACAAGTGGCATAATCACTCACTCCTTTGATTTTTTTTCATTATATAACGACAAAAATCGCTTGTCAAGTAACCGCAATCATAAAACCTTTGCAAGAAAATCCTTCAGCCTGTCACATTGGGGATTGCCGAAGAATTCAGCCGGTTCGCCCTGCTCCATGATGACGCCTTCGTCAATGAACAGAACCCGGTTGGCAACCTCACGCGCAAAACCCATTTCGTGGGTCACGACCACCATGGTCATGCCCTCGGCGGCAAGCTCCTTCATCAAATCGAGCACCTCGCCCACCATTTCGGGGTCGAGCGCTGAGGTCGGCTCGTCAAACAGCATCACCTGTGGGTTCATGGCCAGCGAGCGCACAATGGCAACGCGCTGCTTCTGCCCGCCGGAAAGCGTGGACGGATACACGTTCGCCTTATCCGAAAGCCCGATGCGTGCGAGCAGACGCTCAGCATTGGCGCGCGCCTCTTTTTTTATGTCGGCAACACTTCTGACGGCGATCTTATCCTTGTGGAACAAATTGTGCCGCAGCGCCTTGCGGCGATCCTGCTTCGCGCAGATCACGGGTGAAAGCATGATGTTTTGAATCACGGTTTTGTTGTTGAAGAGATTGAAATGCTGGAACACCATGCAGATCTTACGGCGGTGAATGTTGATGTTGACCTTCGGATCGGCAATATCCACCCCGTTAAAAATGATCTTGCCGCCCGTGGGGTCCTCCATGCAGTTGATGCAGCGCAAAAAGGTCGATTTGCCGGAGCCGGACGGGCCGATGACCGCAACGATATCGCCCTTGTTGACAGTCAGGTTGATTCCCCGGAGCACTTCGTTTTTGCCAAAGCTTTTTTTCAAATCAATGATGTCGATCACTCTTGTTCAGGCTCCTTTCCATGATTTTGATCAGCAGGGAGATCAGGCAGACCATCACGATGTAGATCAAAGCCATGACCAGATACGGCACCATGAATTCGTAGCTGTTCGTGCCGATGTAATTGAACGCCTTGTAAAGGTCGGCGGCGCCGACAAAAGAAACCACCGAGGTCTCTTTGATCAGGGCGATGAACTCATTGCCCATGGTAGGCAGAATGTTTTTGACCGCTTGGGGAATAACGATCTTCATCATCGTGGTGGAAAAGCTCAGGCCAACGCTGCGCCCGCCCTCCATCTGGCCGTAATCCACGCTCTGGATACCGCCGCGCATGATCTCGGAAATATAGGCGCCGCTGTTCAGCCCGAACACGATGATCGAAACCGTGACCGAATCGAGCTTGAGGTGCATCAGCGGCAGAGCAACGTAATAAAAAACCAGCAGCTGCACCACCATGGGCGTGCCGCGGAACAGGCCGACATAGAGCGAACAAAAGCCGTTGAGGATGCGCGGCAGCAGCTTATACTTGGGAATCACGCGGACAGTGGCGATCACCGTGCCGATCACGATGCCGATAAGCAGGCCGATCACGGCGATCTTTACGGTGTTCGACAAACCGAGCAGCACTTCTTTATAACCGTCGTGATGAATAAAAAACGCAATAAAATTTTCTATTTTTCTATCAAAATTCATGCATAAAAACCTTGGCGGCCGCGAACGCCTGTTCGCGGCTCCGCACCCTTTCCTGATAGGAATAAAAGGAATGACGAAGGGGGATCGAAAAACAGAAAACGTCGATCGCACGGGCAACAGGCGCCGGGTCGGCGTTTACCAACAACAAAGGCTGTATCGGCAACCGAAATCACCGATACAGTCTTTGCGGTTTGTTCCATAAATCAGGCAAGCTCATTGATCGCTGCGGTGATCGCCGCGGCGGGAGCGGAATCGATAATCACCAGATCAATGTTGCCGTTGATCAGATCCTGGCAGGCCAGGGAGCCGTTCTTGTAGCCCTTGCATTCCGTCTTCAGGCCTTCATAATCACTGCCGCCCTTGACATACTGCTCGCCGGTGGTGCCGGTCTGGACGCCGATCTTTTTCGTTGCGTCAAATCCCTTCAGGATCGCTTCCACAGCGTCCTTATCGGCGCAGGCGTCAAACGTGGCGTCGTCGCCCTTGACAATGACCTTCTGGGAAGCCTCATAATAAGGATCGCTGAAGGTGACGAATTCTCTGCGCTCGGGCTTGATGGTCAGGCCGGCCATGGCAATATCGCACTTGTGCTGACCGACAGAGAGGCAGACGGCTTCAAAGTCCATGTTGCTGATCACCAGCTCTTTGCCGGTTTTTTCTGCGATGATCTGAGCAATTTCCATATCGATGCCGTAATATTTGTCGCCCTTGGTGAATTCAAAGGGTTCAAACGCGGCGTTGGTCGCCACAACAAGCTGATCCTTGGAATCGTCCAGCGCGGCGGAAGTGACGGCAACCGGCTCACCGCTGCCAAAATAATGGTCGCAGATCTCATCGAACGTGCCGTCGGCCATGATCTCTTTGATAATGGCGTTGACCTGTTCGAGCAGCTCGGGCTGATCCTTATCAACGCCGAACGCATATTGTTCCTCCGTCAGGTTGATATCAATGACCTTGACCGCCTTGTTTTCGGCGGCAGCCGACGCGGCGGTGGTTTCGCCCGCAGGCTTGTCGGCCGGCTCTTTGCTGCCGCAGGCCGCCAGCGCGCTCAGGCCGAGAACCAGTGCCAAAACAACGGCAAAAATTTTCATAACGTTTTTCATTTTCTTTCCTCCATATGCATTTTATGCCACGAATTATACCATGCCTACCGCGAAAAAGCAAGGGAATTTTGTCATATTATTCAGCACATTTGATAATATTGTATAGTTTCTATAAAAGGTGCGCCTGCCGGCCGCGTCAGGCTGCGCTGCGTAAAAGAACCGAAACGGGCAAAGCGCTCGCTTCGGTCCTTTTGATTCGGAACAGAATAATTATTCAGCCGCTTCTTCGGCAACAGCTTCGGCAGCTTCTTCGACAACTGCTTCAGCCGCTTCTTCGACAGCTTCTTCGGCGGCTTCTTCGACAGCTTCTTCAGCGGCTTCTTCCGCTGCTTCAACCGCTTCTTCCGCTTCCGGCTCAAGCAGAGCGCGGATGGAAAGGCTGACGCGTTTTTTGTCAAAGTCGATATCGGTGATCTTCACATCAACCTCGTCGCCAATGGCCAGAACGTCGCCGGGCTTGTTGATGCGGCGGTTGGCGATTTGCGAAATGTGGATCAGACCGTCGATGCCGGGGATGATGTTGGCAAACGCGCCGAAATCGGTCAGGCCGACGATTTTGCCCTTGGTAACGGTGCCCACGGGATAGTTGCGGCGCAGGATCTCCCACGGATTGTCTTCGATCTTTTTGTAGCCGAGCGAGATCTTCTTGTTTTCGGGGTCAAGCTTCTTGATGAACACTTCCACCACGTCGCCGGGGTTGACGATCTCGGACGGATGCTTGATGCGCTTCCAGGACAGTTCGGAAATGTGGATCATGCCGTCAACGCCGCCGATGTCAACAAAGGCGCCGTAGCTGGTCAGGGATTTGACCGTGCCGGTGTAGGTCTGGCCTTCGGCCGCATTCTCCCAGAACGCTTTGGTCTGCTCTCTGCGCGCCTCACGCAGAACAATGCGGATGGAGCCGACAGCGCGTCTGCGCTGCTTGTTGATGTCGATGATCTTGAATTTAACAGTCTTCCTGAGCAGGGAATCAAGGGGCTCGTCTTTGGAAAGGCCGGTGTGAGAGCCGGGGATAAAGACACGGGAGCCTTTGTGGGAAACCAGAACGCCGCCGTTCGGGATCACCTCGCAGACAACGCCTTCCAGCACTTCGCCGCTTTCTTTTGCTTCGCAGATATCGTCCCAGGACTTGATCGCATCGAAACGACGCTTGGAAAGCATCATGGTGCCTTCGGCATCGTTTGTCTTCATGATGATTAAATCAATTTCATCACCGATTTTGAGATCTTGCGTGGGATCGGCCATCGGGTCGTTGCTGTATTCGGACAGCGGAACATAACCGGTTTGTTTGCGGCCGATATCGACCTGGATCTCACTGGGTGAAATGCCGACAACGATACCACGAACCTTTTGGTCGGTGCTCATGCTTTTCAAGGATTCTTCAAGAGCTTCCTGGAACGTCATTTCCTCGAATGACTTCTTGGGAGCCTCCTCAACAGCAGCTTTTGCATCCGCAGATGCCTCCTGACCAACTGCCTCCTGAGCGGCGGCCTGCGCCTGCTCAATTTCAGCCTGAAGAGCGTCAATCTCCGGCTGAGCTTTTGCTTCGTTTACATTTTCAGACATGGTTTGTAGTACCTCCTTTATTATACCGGCGGGAGTGGATGCCCCCGCAGTAACGCCGAGAACATGGCAACCGCTCCAATCAATGTGCCTGAGCTCTTCGGCCGTTTCGACCAGATACGTCGGGCAGTTGCCCTGACAGACCTTTTGGAGCTTGGCGGTGTTGGAGCTTGTGCGCCCGCCGACGATCACCATGGCGTCGCACTGCCGGGAAAGAGCCTGCGCTTCACGCTGCCTTTCCTGGGTTGCATTGCATATTGTATCAAAAATAATTGCATTTGTATAGTCTTTTTGGATTTTTTCCGAACATATTTTCCATTCTTCTGTGCTGAAAGTGGTCTGTGCGACAACAAATATTTCTTTTTTGAGGATATCCGGCCGTTCTTTTTTTAATAATTCTAATTCAGAAACATCATTAAAGGCCAGACACTCCTCCCGGCAATGCCCGATAATGCCCTGCACTTCCGGGTGCCGGGCGTTGCCGGCGATCAGAACGACCGAGCCCGGGGTCGGTTTTTCCGACACGATGCGATGGATTTTTTTGACGAACGGGCAGGTGGCGTCGCAGCAGTTCAGCCCGCGGGCGCGAATCTCCTGCTCCACCGCTTCCGTTACGCCATGGGTGCGGATCACCAGCGTTTCATCCGGCCGGGCCTGTGAAGGCTCGCTGATGATGCGCCCGCCGCGCTTTTCCAGGTCGGCGATCACCTGCGGGTTATGGATCAGCGGCCCGAGGGTGCAAACCTTTTGGTTTTGATCCAGCATGGAATATACCAGATTGACCGCGCGGTTCACGCCGAAGCAGAACCCGGCGGTTTCGGCAAGGATTATTCGCAATGTCCTTCCTCCCACAGAGCGACCACGCTGTCCATCATGCGCTTTGCCGCTTCACGCAGCTCGGGCGTGCTGCTTTCATCGGTGAGGCCGAGCTCTTCGTAGGGAATGAGCTTGCCGAAGCGAATGGTGATCTTGCGGCGGAAGCCCTTGAGCGTTTCGGTGTAAACGCAAGCCGGCAGAATATCGGCCTTGGTCTGGCGCGCGATGAGCGCAGCGCCCGCCTTCGGTTCGTGCGGCTTGAGGTCCTTGGAACGGGTGCCCTCCGGGAAAACGCCGATCACATGGCCGGTTTCGATGAGCTTGGCGGCGTATTCGATTGCCGATTTGTCGTTGCGCCCGCGCGCAACGGGGAAGGTGTTGACGTTGGAAAGGAACCAGGAAAGCAGCGCGTTCTGCTCAAACGCCTCTTTTTTGCTCATAAAGTGGATGGGACGGTGCGCATTGAACATGAGCAGCACGGGATCGAGCACGTGCGCATGGTTGCTGATGAGGATAAAAGGCTTGTCCTTCGGAATGTTCTCCTGCCCCACGACCTTGTAATCATAAATGACGTGAGACGCGGCAAACCCGAGCGGAGACAAAATGGTGTAGAGTTTCCTGTCCTTCACATTGTTATAATCAAAACCCATTACTGTTTCTCCTTCACAAT
The DNA here is from genome assembly GCA_902796535.1 of Oscillospiraceae bacterium. Lineage (GTDB taxonomy): Bacteria > Bacillota > Clostridia > Oscillospirales > Acutalibacteraceae > UBA8612. The sequence goes on along the minus strand of CADBPL010000305.1, from coordinate 1,918 downwards.
TCTTTTTATGGTATTGAGCACTTGTTCAAGATCCATTTCGGAGGTGTCGACCGCAACGGCGTCCGGCGCCTGCCTGAGCGGCGCGATGGCGCGGTTCATATCCTGCTCGTCACGCCGGATCATTTCGTCAAGCACGGTTTCGTAATCCGCCTGCATCCCCTTGCCGAGCAGCTCGTCATAGCGGCGCTTTGCGCGCACTTCAACGGAAGCCGTCAGAAAAATCTTGACCTGCGCGTTGGGCAGAATGACCGTGCCGATGTCGCGCCCGTCCATGATGCAGTTGTTGCCGGCGGCAATACTGCGTTGCAGATCGAGCAAAAAGTCGCGCACGGCCGGAATGGCCGAAACATTCGACGCCGCCATGGAGGCTTCGGGCGTGCGGATGGCAAGCGACACGTCTTCTTCGCCGAGATATACCCGCTGCTCGCCGTCGACAAACCGCAGGCTGACGTCGGCCGAGGGCAGCGTAGCCGTGACCTGTTCGGCGTTTTTGGCGTCGGCACCGCGGCGCATGGCGTTCACGCCGACGGCGCGGTAAAGCGCGCCCGTGTCCACATAAATATAACCCAGATCGGCCGCAAGCGTGCGGGCGATGGTGCTTTTACCGGCTCCCGCCGGCCCGTCAATAGCAATGTTGATCATTTGTTTTTTCCTCATTTACTCCTTATGTTTTTACCGGCGGCATAGCCGGTGGAAAAGGCGATTTGCAAATTGAACCCGCCGGTGTAGGCGTCCACATCCAGCACTTCGCCGGCAAAAAACAGGTTTTCGACCAGCTTGGAGCGCATGGTTTTGGGATCGACCTCGCTGACCTTCACGCCGCCGGAGGTGACGATGGCCTCTTCGATGGGGCGAAAGCCCGTAACGGTAACGGTAAAATCCTTGAGCAGCTCCACCAGCTCAGCGCGCTGCTCGCGGGTGATCTGGTTGGTTTTTACGCTCGGTTTGATGCCGGAGCGGCGCGCGACCACGGGAATGAGCTTGCGCGGCAGCAGCAGCCCCAGAGAATTGATGTAATCTTTTTTGGCGTTTTCGGTAAAATCGCGCACCAGGCGCTTATTGAGCTGTTCGTGGGTCAGCGCAGGCTTCAGGTCGATGTGCAGCACGTAGCGTTCCGGGCTCATCGACCGCATATGCGAGCTGGCGCTGAGCACCAGCGGCCCCGACACGCCGAAATGCGTGAACAGCATTTCACCCATCTCTTCAAAAACGGTGCGGTGCGTCTGCGTATCCTCCGCCCGCAGGGTGACGTTGCGCAGCGAAAGCCCCTGCAGTTCGCTGCAAAAGCCCTCATGCGCTTCCAGCGGCACCAAAGACGGCTTGGGGTCGATAACGGTGTGCCCCGCTTGCGCGGCGAGCGCGTAACCGTCGCCCGTGGAGCCGGTGAGCGGGTAGGATTTGCCGCCGGTGGCGATCAGATAGTGTTCGGCTTGTATCAGGCCGCCGTCCTCCGTCTTCACGCCCGTCACACGGGCGCCGTCGCACAGCAGCGCCACTGCCCTGCCCTTGCGGAATTTCACCCCGCTGCGGCGGCAGGCGTTTTGCAGCGCGTCGACGATATCCAGCGCGTTGTCGCTCACCGGGAACACACGGTTGCCGCGCTCGATCTTGAGCGGCACGCCGTTCGACTCAAAAAAATCCATGGTATCCTGCGGCATAAAGCCGGAAAACGCGCTGTATAAAAACCGCCCGTTCACGGGCACGGCAGCGATCAGATCGTTGAGCAGGCTGCAGGCGTTGGTCACGTTGCAGCGCCCCTTGCCGGTGATGCCGATCTTGCGGCCGGGGCGGTCGTTCCTTTCTAATAAAACGACCGAACAGCCCGCCTGCGCGGCGGTAACGGCCGCCATCATGCCGGCGGCGCCGGCGCCGAGAATGAGCACGTCAGGTTTCATCTTCGCCGGAGGCCTCCTGCTTG
>CADBPL010000304.1 GCA_902796535.1 Oscillospiraceae bacterium | reverse complement strand
GAGGAAGTGACGGTCGTGCGACACGACGAGGATGGTGCTTTCCAGATCGATCAGAAATTCCTCCAGCCAGTGGATCGCGTCCACGTCCAGGTGGTTGGTCGGCTCGTCCATGAGCAGAATATCCGGCTGGCCGAACAGCGCCTGCGCGAGCAGCACCTTGACCTTGATGTCATTGGGCAGGTCGGCCATTCTCATCTCGTGGTATTCGTTGGTCACGCCCAGCCCGTTGAGCAAAATCTCAGCGTCGCTTTCCGCGCTCCAGCCGTCCATTTCGGCAAAGGTCTCTTCCAGCTCGCTGATGCGCATGCCGTCCTCTTCCGTGAATTCCTCTTTGCTGTAAAGCGCTTCCTTTTCATCCATGATCTCGCACAGCTTCGGGTTGCCCAGCAGCACCGTGCGGATCACGCCGCACTCGTCAAACGCGAAGTGATCCTGCCGTAAAATGGAGATGCGTTCGCCCGGGGTGACGACGACCTCGCCCTTGTTCGGCTCGATCTCGCCCGAGAGAATTTTGAGGAAGGTGGATTTGCCCGCGCCGTTGGCGCCGATGACGCCGTAGCAGTTGCCGCGGGTGAAGGTGAGGTCGGCGTGCTGGAACAGCGTCCGGCCGCCGTATTGCAGTGTTACGTTAATGGCCTGTATCAATTGTCAGTCCGTCCTTTCATACCATTCGCGGGGAATCTGTTTGAAATCGGGCGAATCGGTGAGCATCCCGTTCCCGCCCTCAAAAATGCGGCGGATGCCGAACGCGCCGAAATCGTCATACAGCTTTTTGCTTTCCCATATGCAGTTTTCATTCAGCCGGGAGAATTCGCCCACGCGGTTGCAGGCTTTCCAGTAGCGCCAGCAGAGCATGGAGCGCTCCACGTTGTTCTTTTGGGTCGGCGTGCCGGCTTTTTCCACGGCGTTTTGCCACAGGTCGTCGCAGTAGTCGATCTGCCGCTTGCGGAAGTTGAGCACCGATTTGTCGGTCATGGCGCGGTAAATGGTCATGTGCTGCCCGTTTTGGCCGGTGTATTCGGTCATCATGCGGATGAATTCGCGCACATATTGCCAGCCGCCGCCGTAATATGCTTTGAGGAAGCCGTTCATTTCCGCTTCAAAATCGAGGTACGGATCCCACATCAGGCGGCTGAGCAGGTAGGCGCGCAGCTCGGCAAACTCGCCGTTGCTCTCGGCTGCGGTGTAGTTGCCCTCTTCGTAAACGCCCTTGACGTTGTTTTTGACAAAGGTCTGCATATTCGGCTGGATCACGCCGAAATCGCAGAACGGGCCGATATAGTTGGAATAGTTGGTGGTGTAATCCCAGATATAGATGCGGTTGCAGATCTTGCCCCATGCGGCAAAGTCCTTCATGAAGTCGGCGTTCTGCTTGCAGCTGCTGTCTTCGAGCGGGTGCGAGAAGCAGCACTCGATGGAGCAAAGTCGCACGATGACGTTATCATCCGGCTTGACCCTGGCGGGCGCCTGACGGGTGTACTGGTAGGCGAAGGTGTCGATGGCGACCTTGTCGTAGCCCGCGTCTTTCACGGCCTTGGCGACCTGATTGACAAAGCTGATCATGGTGCCGGCGTGGGAGCCGTTTTCTTCATCGAGCGCGCGGCACTTGTCGCACTGGCAGTAATCCTGATTGTCGTCCTGCGTGAGCGAAACGATCTGCAGGCTGTCGCTTTGCGGGTTGTAGCCGGTTTTGAGCAGGTCGAGCACCTCCTGCGTGACGATTTTCACCACGTCGGGGTTCGTCAGGCAGAGCTGCCGGTCGACACGCTTCTTTTCGCCGGTGCGGTAGGCAAAGTATTCGGGGTGCGATTCAAAATATTTGCTGCGGGCGCAGCGGGCGGTGGCGAGGGTGTGGCAGAAGCCGCCGAGGTAATTGACCGTGCAGCCGTTATCATCGCCGAAATGGCGGTAGGTGCCGCCGTTGAGGTTGTTGGCCAGCGAATAAGTGGCGTTGTTGGGGCTGATCCAATCGGTCTCGCGGCTTTCAAAATAAGGCTCCTGCTTCAGCTTGAGGTTTTGCGGCACAAGCAGGCTTTCCGCTTTGGGCACCAGAATCAGGTCGGCGGTGTACCAGTGGCAGTCAAACACGTTTTCGAGGAAGTGATACACGCCGTAGAGCGTGCCGCGCGTGCCTGCGCCGTTGATGAAAACGCGCGTACCTTCGGTGTAGCAGAGGTAGCCGTCGTCTTTCAGCGCTGCGGCGGAATTTTCGCTGCTGCGGCTGGTGAAGCCGAGCACGATCTCTTTGTCGCTGGCCGCCGTGCTGTCGCGCATGATCGGCAGCGTGATGTTGCTGATCTGCCTGAGATAGCTCTGCAGCGTTCTCGCCGCCGTTTCCTCGTAGGGTTTTGCTTCTGCGGGCAGGATGATGGTGTAATCATCCACGCAGAGCGTCGGCGCCGTCGGCTTTTCAACGGGTGTTTCCGGGGTCGGTTCAAAGGGCTTCATGGGGATGGTGAAAAGGTTGGAGAGAAACAGGAGTGCTGCGAGAAGCGCGCTGACAAAGCGGTTGAACAATGCTGCCATGGTTCACAGTCCTTTCCATTTTTCTTTTATTTCATCATGTCGATCAAAGCCAGACCAATGTCGTGCAGGTGGCATTCGGCGGTCGGCAAAAAGCTTTCCGGGCAGGAGAGCAGGGAATTGTCCGCCTCAAAGGTCAGATCGCCCTTGTAGCCGATTTCACACAGCGCGTGCATGGTGTCCGCCCAGTCGATTTTGCCATTGAAGGGGAAGACGTGCGCGTCGGAGTTGTGATCGTTGTCGTGAACGTGAAGCGCGCACAGGTATTCCGGCCCCAGCGCGCGGATGAGGTCGCCCGGTTTGTAGCCGACCAGCCCGCAGTGCCCGATATCCAGGCAGGCGCCGAAGCGTTCGGAGCCGAGCATTTCGCAAAGCCGGCGGAAATCCTCGGGGCTGGCGCAGGCGGTGCGGGTGAAGCGACCGTCCCGATGGCCCCACATGTTTTCGGTGCACACGCGCACACCGTATTCGTCTATGTACGGCACGAGCCGCTGATAGAAGTTGTAGTTCAGTTCAAAATCCGTGCCCTCCGGCGCGAGTGAAATGGGGTGCACCACAATGTTTTCCACCCCGAGCCGCCCGGCGATCTCGATGGAACGCACGATGGCGCCGAAGATGAAGGTGTTGTAATCCTCGTCGTCGCTGCGCATGGTGGGGAACGGCGCGTGCGCCTGCGTGAACGGCACGCCGTAGCGGCCGGCGAGCTGCCTGAGCGAGTCGATGATGGCAGGCATTTCATCGCCGAGCAGGGGGTTATCCGGATTTTTCATCGGGAACATGGAATAATCGATGCCGTTAAAGCCCGCCCGTGCGATCATTTCAACCGCCGCCCGGTCTCCGAGGCGGACGCCGAGGGCGTCGGTCTGGGTTGCGATCCTCATGTTATTTCGCCTCTATCTCTTTCCAAAGTTTTTGCATAATCTTGCCGGCCTTGTAAATGTCGCCGCAGCCGAGCGTGATCACCATATCGCCGCTTTCGGCGTGGTCGACCACGTATTGCGCCACCTCGTCAAAGGTGTTGAACCACACGCTGCCGGGAATGCGTTCGGCGAGCTGCGCGGTGTAAACGCCGTAGGTGTTGCGTTCGCGCGAACCCATGATCTCGGTCATGACCACGCGGTCAGGCAGGCTGAGCACGCGGGCAAAATCGTCCATGAGCATGGCGGTGCGGGAATAGGTGAAGGGCTGGAACACCGCCCAGACCTGACGGTAGCCCATGCGCAGCGCGGAACGCAGCGTGACCTCCAGCTCCGCCGGGTGGTGCGCGTAATCGTCGAACAGATCGATCCCGTTGAACGTGCCGAGCTTTTCAAACCGGCGGCCCGCGCCGCCGAAGGCTTCGATGGCCTGTTTGCAGTCGGCCGGTTCCATGCCGGAAGCATAGGCGGCCGCTACCGCGGCAAGGGTGTTGAGGACGTTGTGTTCACCGGGAATGTTCAGCTGCACGTCAAAGGCCTTCTGCCCGCCCTGCATGACGTCAAAGGCGGCGAAAGCGCCGCGCTCCATGCGGATGTTTTCGGGGTAAAAATCGCAGTCGGGCGTCGTGCCGAAGGTGATGATGCGCTTGCCCGCCACGCCCTCAATTGCTTTGAGCACGTTGGGGTCGGACCGGTTGATGACGAGCGTGCGCGTGGTTTGCTGACAGAATTTGTGGAATGACGCGATGAGATTATCCATTGTTTTGAAATAATCCATGTGGTCTTCATCGATGTTCAGGATCACCGCCACGTCGGGCGACAGATCCAGAAACGTGTCGACGAATTCGCAGGCCTCGCACACGATGTTTTCGCTGTGGCCGACCAGCCCG
>CADBPL010000303.1 GCA_902796535.1 Oscillospiraceae bacterium | reverse complement strand
TCCACGCTCGCGCGGTCGCCCACCACGCGGTAGCGGCTGTAATCGCTGGCCATGGCGGTGCAGCCCGTGCAGCGCGCGATCATGCCGTTGTCCATTTCGCAGAACATCATGCCCACGCCGTCGTAATTGTGGCGCCAGTCTTTGAGCTCATAAAGCAGGTCGGAATGCGCCGCGCGGCCGCAGACGTATTTTGGCACGGAGCCTGTCATATACATGATGGGGCCAAGCGCGTGCGTGATGTAATAGGTGCGGGGCATCCACGCGCGCCAGTGGAATTCACTCGGCGTATAATGGCGCAGCTCGGCATTGTCACCGGAATGGTTGTATTCGCCCTCGGCATAGAGCAGCGTGCCCAGCGCGCCTGTTTCAACGATCTGGTTCATCTTCAGGTTCGCGGTGGAGAAGGGATAGTTTTCGGCGAGGATGTAACGCCGACCGGTCTCTTCCACGCATTCCACCAGCTCCACGCACTGCCTGAGCGTGCCCGCCGCGGTGCATTCGCTCACCACATCCAGCCCCGCGCGCATGGCCTTAACGGCAAACGGCGCGTGCTCGTGGAAATAGTTGACGAGGAACACGGCCTGCATCCCGCGTTTTTTGCCCTCTTCAATGAACTCGTCGAAATCGCCGCACAGGTAGGCGTCGCCGAATTCCTCCTGATGCTCCCTGAGTTTTTCCGTGTCTTTATCGCACACGGCGACCAGCTCGATCTCGTCATCCTGCTGAAAAAGCTGAATGTAGCTGTTGCCGCGCCATGCGCCGAACACACCGATTTTTAACGTCATAATCGTCATGCGATCCGGAATTTGCACAAAGCGAGATAAAAATCTCACCCTTATGCCCGAATCGCGTCTCCTTTCTGAATTTTCATGCAAAACGACCTCACCGTGTTTTGCATTTTAACCATATTATAGGCATCCGCCGCCGAAAAGTCAACGGCTTGTTCCGGGAATCCCGCACAATTTGCTTCGCGCGCCCTGCCCGATTTTTATTCAGCGATCCTGCGCAGGTTATCTTAAAATAATGATTCTGTTTTGCTGCAAAAGCCTTGACGGAATTTCTCTTTTTTTGTTATAATAAAGGCAGAAAAAAAGCCCCTGCTCCACCCTCGCGTCTGAGCGGCAGACGGCTTTTTGTTTTTCTCATGCTGTCAACCCCACAAAACCGGAAAGGAGGCAAGACCCGATATGGCATTAAAAAGCAGACTGGCCGGGCGGCGGCGCACCTTTTCGCCCTTCGGCATGTGGGCGTTTTCCATCGGCACCAGCATCGGCTGGGGTTCTTTTATTGTAACGTGCAGCGCTTACCTGCAAAAATCCGGCCTTTTGGGCACGGTGTTCGGGCTGCTTATCGGCATGGCGGTCTTTTTGGTGATCGCCTGGAACCTGCAGTATATGATCCGCTCCGCGCCCGACGCGGGCGGCGTTTACACCTTTGAAAAACGCGTGAGCGGCAAGGATTTCGGCTTTGTGGCGCTGTGGTTCATTCTGCTGACCTATCTGGCGATTTTGTGGGCGAACATCACCTCGGTGCCGCTCTTTGCCCGCTTTTTTCTGGGCGATCTGTTTCAGTTCGGGTTCCATTACCGCATTTTCGGCTACGAGGTCTGGCTGGGGGAGGCGCTGCTTTCCATCGCCGCCGTGCTGCTCATCGGGCTGCTGTGCGCCCGCTCCTCGCGCCTGCCCGGCCGCATGATGAGCCTGGCCGCCCTGATTTTTGCCGCCGGGTTCACGGTGTGCGCCGTGCTCGCCCTCGTGCGGCACGAGGCCTCCTTCCGCTATGAGCCGCTCTACGCCGAAGGCTCCAACGCCTTTGCCCAGATCGTCCGCATCGCCGCCATTTCCCCGTGGGCGTTTATCGGGTTTGAAAATATCTCTCATTTTTCGGAGGAATACGCCTTCCCCGTCAAAAAGGTGCGCGGAATTCTCATCAGCTCCGTGCTGGTCACCACCGCGCTTTACCTGTTTGTTTCGCTGCTTTCCGTTTCGGCCTATCCGCCGGAATACGCCAACTGGCTTGCCTATATCCGCGACATGGGCAATCTGGACGGCATCAAGGCGGTGCCCGCGTTTTACGCGGCCGAGCACTATCTGGGTCAGACGGGCGTTGCGGTGCTGATGCTCGCGCTCTTCGCCGTGATCTTAACAAGCCTGATCGGTAACCTCCTCGCGCTCAGCCGGCTGCTCTATGCTGCCGGGCGCGAGGGCGAAGCGCCGCGCGTGCTGGCCAAAAAAAGCGGCCGCGGCGTTCCGAACCGCGCGGTCTGCGCCGTTGTTGCCGTTTCCGTTCTGGTTCCGTTTCTGGGGCGCACGGCCATCGGCTGGATCGTGGATGTGACCACCCTCGGCGCGACGCTGATCTACGGCCTGATCTCACACGCGGTCTACCGCCGCGCCAAAGCCGACGGGCGGCGTGCCGAAACCGTGACCGGCGTGATCGGCATGGCGCTGATGCTCTGCTTCGTGATCCTGCTGCTGATCCCGGGGCTGCTGCCGTTTAACGCCATGGCAACGGAATCCTATGTGCTGTTCATTGTGTGGGCGGTGCTGGGGCTTGCCTATTTCCGTTACCTGATCCACAGGGACCAAAAGCTGGAATACGGCCGGCATTTCATCGTGTGGATCGTTCTGCTGGTGCTGGTGCTGTTTGCCTCCATGATGTGGGTCTCGCGCGCAACCGAAAAAGCCGCGAACAGCGCCATGGAGCAGATCTATGCCTACCACCAAAGCCACCCGAACACCGATTTTGCGCAGGAGGAAGGCGAGGCGCGCGTGGCGTTCCTGCATCTTCAGGCGGATCATATCAGCCGCATCAACACGCTTTATTCCGCCGCTTCGCTGGGTGTGTTCCTGCTTTGCGTGGCCATCATGCTCAACAATTATTATTTTACCCGGCGGCTCGGTCAGCGGCTTTCCGTCGCCGAAAAGCAAGCGCAGACCGACCAGCTCACCGGCGTAAAAAACCGTCAGGGCTACGCGGAACAGGAGCGCGAGATCAACGAGCTGATCGAAACCGGCGCGATCGAAGCCTTTGCGGTGGTCGTGTGCGATATTAACGATTTAAAGACGGTGAACGACACCCGCGGGCACATCCGGGGCGACAAAACCATCTGCCGCGCGGCGGTGCTGCTCAGCGAGGTGTTCCGAAACAGCGACGTGTTCCGCATCGGCGGCGACGAATTTGCCGTGCTGCTGCGTGATGAGGATTATGACGCCCGCCGGACGCTGCTCAGGCAGCTTGACGATCAGATGAAGGAAAAGGCGGCCGTCCCCGGCGAATCGATCGCCGTGGGCATGTCGGAATACCGCCCCGGCGAGGACAGCCTGGTGCTGGAGGTTTTCACCCGCGCGGACCGCATCATGTATGAACAGAAAAACGCGCTGAAAAAAATGAAGAATGAAAAATGAAAAAAGCGCAGCGATTATTACGCTGCGCTTTTCGATTTGGTTCAGAAGGTTTTGACCAGCTCTTTGAGGTAGGCTTTGAAGTCTTCGCCGATCTCCTTATGGTTCAGCGCCACTTCACAGTTGGCCTTCATGATGCCGAGCTTGTTGCCCATATCATAGCGGGTGCCGATGAAATCGACCGCCGTGAGCTTGCCCTCGCCCGCGAGGTGATTCATCGCGTCGGTCAGGAACAATTCGTCGCCCTCGTTGATCTTGGTCAGGTAGTATTCGAGCAGGCCGAAGGTTTCGGGCGGCAGGATCACGCGGCCGAGGATGGAGAAGCAGGACATGATCTGCTCATCGGTCGGCTTTTCGATGATCTTGTGAACGCGCATGGTTCTGTCTTCGCCTTCGATCGGGCTGACGCCGAGGCTGCAATATTTGGAAACGTCCTTGCGGGGCACTTCCTTCACGCCGACGGTGCCGCAGCCGTATTTTTCATA
>CADBPL010000302.1 GCA_902796535.1 Oscillospiraceae bacterium | reverse complement strand
ATTTTACCATGCTGTTCCCTTTTTGTCAAGCGAAAAAAACGAATAAAATGTCAACGAAAAACCGGTAAAATGTCAAGCGAAAAACAGGTAAATATGCGTTTGAAAAACGAAGACGACCACGCACATTCAATAAACCGGCCGCGCTCAACGAAAAAACAGGCTGCGCATACGGGTGCGCAGCCTGCTGATCAGGTGTTGTTCCTTATGTTCAGCCCCAGAAGCTTCTGGAACCGAAGATCTTGTACATCAGTTTGTTGATTTTTTCGGTTGTTTTTTCTTTTCTGACTCGCTTGTCATATTCTTCCTGGGTTTCAAAGTTGCCGTCCAGAATACCAAGCTCGCGCGCGATTGTTGACAGCCGCATGATCGAAGCGTCGCAGGTTTCGGCGTTCCAGACGTGATCAGCCTTGAGCTTGACGGCTTCTTCATAGGCAGCCGTAAATTCCGCGCGCTGTTCGGCCGACGGGTTGGCGGCGCTGAGCTTAGCCTCGTTCATTGCACCGGTGTTTTTGTCGGTGAACTGATCGATCAGCCAATACAGATGGTCGGAATCGCGGAAGGTGTTGAACTGCGGATATTTGCTGGAGGTAACATCGTGAATGTCAGAATCTGCCAAAAGCTCGACGCAGAAGTGGATCACGTCTTTGGAGCTTTGCAGCTTGAAATGGCTCTGATTCTTCACGTACCACGTGGTGTCGGGCAAATATCCTGCCCCGGCGTCGATCGTGCCGTCGGGCGACAGATAGCTCACGTCTTTGGCGCAGCGGTAATCAGCCCCAAGGGTTTTGCCGGGGTCTGCGATTTTTGCGCCCATCGAGGACGAACGCGTGTTGATGACGTTGTCGGAGGTTTCGGTGTGATAGCTCTGCAAAATCGCCGGAATATCAAGCCCGTAGCCGCAGATGTTCATGATCTCCACGTCGGTGTTTTTCACGATGTCCGCAATGGTTTGTGGATTGTTTTTCTGCGCGTTGTAGTAGCGGTCGGTCACGGCCTTCAGCGGTGCGGAAGCCGGATCGGACAGATATTTCTGTGACAGTTCGGGGTATTCGCTGCTCGGCACGAGCGCCCACATGGTGGAGCATCTGGTGAACATATGGTCAAGGAGCGTGGCTTTCAGCGTATCATAAACGGCGCTTTCCAGGCAGCGGATGCGGCTTTTCGGCAGCAAACGCAGCACGATCGAGCCGAGACCGCCCAGCCACGCGTAATCCTTGGAGAACGTGCCGATCAGGGAGGGCAGGAAATCGGTGTAGAGCAGGTCAAAATCGGTCAGCGTGAGCTTGCCGGCGAACACGTCGCTCATCACGGTCGTGCCGTCAACGGCGGCGGCGATGAACACGATGCGGTTGACGTCGTCGGGGTTAAAATAGGCGTCGAGGTAAGCGGTGCCCACAGCTCCGCCGAGGCTGATGAACGCAATGTTCACTTTGCTGTGACCGGTCTGTTCCTTGACCAGCTGAACGTAATCGTTGAATCTTCTTGCAATGTCATAAATATCGCCGAAGGACTCATACCAGAAGAAATACAGGTGATCATAGCCTGCGATCTCACCGTATTCGCTCACGTTCACTTCGCGCAGCGCGGCGTCTTTTTGCGTGTAATCCTTGTTGCCGAGGTAACCGCGGAATTTATCCTTGTAGTTATCGGCTTCTTTGACGGAATAGGAATTGTCCTGAATTTTGACCGGCGTGATGCGCGTGCCGTCCTGATTGAAATAGTGCATGTTGACGTTGTCGTCCATCACCTTGGTCAGCTTTTTGGTCAGACCGCAGTCGGCGCCGGTGAGCAGCATGAGCAACGCCTGAGGAATGATCGTCATAATATCATCTTTAAACTTGGCGGAATCGACAAAATACTTCATATCCATGGATTCCATAATGGGAGATCCGTCGGAAGAAAGCATATCCTGACCGTCTTCGGTTTGCAGATAGGCCTGGGTTTGCAGAATGCCGGGCACGACGATGGTCGGGCAGTATTCACAGTTCCCGCCGCATTCGGTTTTGACGCCGCTGTCGATGGCCGAGCTCACGGGCGAGGCCAGCAATGCCACGACCAGAACCAGTGACAGAACCGTGAAGAGAAGCTTTTTCATAGCGCATACAACCTTTCTTGATCCTTTATTATTTTCCGCTGCGCATGGCGGCGAGATCGCGGTAATTGATCAGCTTAATGCCGATATCTTTGATGAACTGCTGCGTTTTCGGGTCGGAAAACAGCTTGTATTCCCATACGCGGCGTTCCCAGCAGCCGCTGGTTCCCTTCAATTCATCGGTTTCATAGGACGGATGAATATAGGTTTCGATCACGCCCTCGGGGAAGTTACGGTATTTTTCAAAGATGTATTCTCTGAAGTTTTCATAGCTGTCGGCCTGCGGGCCTTCCCAGTCGCCGGGCATCAGGTAATCGGGCATGGCCACGCCGAGCGACTGCGCATAGCCGATGATCTGGGCGAAAAGCCCTTCGATTGCTTCTTTGCCGACCTGAATATCGAGCATTTTGTTGGAAAACTGTTCGTCGGTGAATGACATGGGCAGGCGGAACGGCAGCCCGTACTCCCCTGCTATTTCGATGGTTTTTTGCAGCAGCTCAAACCGGCCGGTGGCGATGCCGTAAAGCGAACCCATGTGGTTGTCCAGATGGGACGGGTTCAGCCCGAGCTTTTTCAGCTTTTCGATCTGAGCGCGGATCTCGGCTTCGGTTTCGGCCAGATCGGCGTGCTGCTCGAATTCATCGCTTTCGTGGAACATATAGCCATCTTCGTCACGCAGCGACGGGCAGCCGGTCTCACTCACGGGTCCCCAGCGGTAGTTGCTCCATTCCGACGTGGTGGTCAGGTGGACGCCAATGGCAAACTGCGGGTTCTCTTTGGCGAACCGGGCAGCCTCCGGCGCCCAGCCGCAGGGAGCCATGATGGTGGACGACGTGATGCCGCCGCTTTTGAGCAGGTCAAACACGGCAAAGTTCGCCGCGCGGCACATGCCGAAATCATCTGCGTTGATAATTAAATATCTGTCCATACCGCATCTCCTCACTTTAACTTATTTTTCATTATACAATGACAGTGCGATGATGTAAAGTGTAAAACACATTGTCGATTAAAGTTCGGCACTTTGTCAAAAAACTGAAAGAAAAAGTTATCAGATATGCCCTATCGCCGGTTATGTTTTGGGACAAAAAACGGAATTGTGTCATAGAATGCTACGGGTTCAGCAGAAAAAAGAACTGTCGCCGAACGAGAAAAAGCGGTACCGCTCTTCCACCGCTGTTTTATAGGCGTTCATCGTGTTTTCATAACCGGCAAAGGCGCACACCAGCATGATCAGCGTGCTTTCCGGCAGATGAAAGTTGGTGATCAGCGCGTCAATGCATTTGAACCGATACCCCGGATAGATGAAGATGCTTGTCCAGTCGTCGTCCGCTTCGATCCTGCCGAACTTTGTCGCCACGGATTCAAGCGTGCGGCAGGTTGTTGTGCCCACGGCGATCACGCGGCCGCCGTTGGCGTGGGTCTTGTTGATGAGCCGGGCTGTTTCGGGCGGCAGATGGTAGTGTTCGGAATGCATCAGGTGGTCTTCGATGTTTTCCTCTTTGACGGGGCGGAACGTGCCCAGCCCCACATGGAGCACCACGCGCCCGATGCTGACGCCTTTTTGCTCGATTCTTTTGAGCAGCTCGTTGGTGAAGTGCAGCCCCGCCGTCGGTGCGGCGGCCGAGCCGAGCTCACGCGAATAGACGGTTTGGTAACGCTCTTTATCCTCCAGCTTTTGGGTGATGTAGTGCGGCAGCGGCATCTCCCCTACCCGGTCGAGCACTTCATAAAAATTCCCGTCGCAGGTGAATCTGACCAGGCGGTTGCCGCCCTCGAGCACGTCGAGCACCTCGCCGGTCATCAGACCGTTGCCGAAGGAAAACACGGCGCCGGGTTTGGCGCGGCGGCCGGGGCCGGCCACACATTCCCACACCTTGTTTTCTTTTTGCGTCAAAAGCAAAAACTCCACCGTTGCTCCGGTGTCCTTTGTGCCGAAGATACGGGCGGGCAAAACGCGGGTGTCGTTGATGATCAGACAGTCTTTTTCCGTCAGATAATCGACGAGATCATAAAAGTGCCTGTGCTCGATTTCGCCGCTTGTTTTGTTGACCACCATCATGCGGGAAGCGTCACGGGGCTCAATGGGGGTTTGCGCGATCAATTCCTGCGGTAAATCGTAATAAAAATCTGATTTTTTCATTGCAAATCACCTTGATATATGCTAATATATGGTGTATTATATTGCAAACCAAAAACGAATGCAAGCAGTTTGCAGATTTTCGGAGGTATTCAAAATGAAAAAGTACAAAGTCGGCATTGTCGGCGCTACCGGCATGGTCGGTCAGCGCTTCATCACGCTGCTCGAAAACCACCCCTGGTTCGACATCACCGTGCTGGCGGCCAGCGCCCGCTCGGCAGGCAAACAATACAAAGACGTCGGCGGCAAACGCTGGATGATGGATCAGCCCTTCTCCGAAAAAACCGGCGAGATGGTTATTATGAACGCGACGGAAGATGTTGAAAAGATCGCCTCCATGGTCGATTTTGTGTTCTGCGCCGTCGATATGAAAAAAGACGAGATCAAAGCGCTGGAAGAAGAATATGCTAAACACGAATGCCCCGTTGTTTCCAACAACAGCGCGCACCGTCATACGCCCGATGTGCCCATGGTCATTCCCGAATTGAATCCGGAGCATATCGACATTATTCCGGCGCAGCGTAAGCGCCTTGGCACCAAACGCGGCTTTGTGGCGGTCAAATCCAACTGCTCGCTTCAAAGCTATGTGCCCGCCATCTTCCCGCTCAACCGCTTTGGCGTGAAGGACGTTCTGGTTTGCACTTATCAGGCCATCTCCGGCGCAGGCAAGAATTTTGACACCTGGCCTGAAATGATCGACAACGTCATCCCCTTCATCGGCGGTGAAGAAGAAAAGAGCGAGATCGAGCCGCTTAAAATCTATGGCCGCATCGACGGCGATGTGATCGTGCCCGCTTGCGAGCCGCACTTCACCGCGCAGTGCATTCGCGTGCCCGTTACCAACGGCCACATGGGCGCCGTGTTTGTCCGCTTTGAGAATATACCGGGCAAAGAAGAGATCCTCAAAATCTGGAACGATTTCAAAGGCGTTCCGCAGGAGCTGAATCTGCCCAGCGCACCGAAGCAGTTCCTCAACTACTTCACGGAAGACAATCTGCCCCAGACCAGACTTCAGCGTGACCTTGAGGGCGGCATGGCGGTTTCCATCGGCCGTCTGCGTGAAGATACCCAGTACGATTACAAATTTGTCTGCCTTTCCCACAACACGCTCCGCGGTGCCGCGGGCGGCGCGGTCCTGCTGGCCGAGCTGCTTTGCGCCAAGGGCTATATGGATTGATGATTTGGAGGTATTGCCATGAAAAAGACGATTTTTACCGGCGCAGGCGTTGCCATTGTTACACCGTTCACGGCCGACAACAAAGTGAATTACCCTGTTTTGGGCAAGCTGATCGATGATCAGATCGAAAACGGGACCGACGCGATCGTGATTTGCGGCACGTCCGGCGAGGGCGCGACGCTCACCAACGATGAACACGTGGAAACCATTCGGTTCGCCGTGGAACATACCGCCGGGCGCATCCCTGTGATCGCAGGCACCGGCAGCAACGACACGGACTATGCAGTTCAGCTGTCCAACGACGCGGAACGCTGCGGCGTTGACGGCCTGCTGATGGTCACCCCCTACTACAATAAGACCTCGCAGGAGGGGCTGATCCGTCAGTATGAATACATCAACGACCGTGTCAGCACCCCGATCGTGCTCTACAACGTCCCGTCCCGCACCGGCATGAACATTCAGCCGGCCGCTTATCTGGAGCTTTCCAAGCTCAAAAACGTGGTCGCCACCAAGGAAGCCAGCGGCAACATTTCCGCCATCGCGCAGGTCGCGGCGCTTTGCGGCGACGATCTGACCATCTATTCCGGCAACGACGATGAGATCACGGCGATAATGTCGCTGGGCGGCAAGGGCGTTATTTCCGTGCTGTCCAACGTCGCGCCGCGGGTCGCGCACGACATTGCGAGCCTTTATCTGGAAGGCAAGTGCAGGGAGAGCTGCGCGCTGCAGCTGGAATACCTTGACCTGTGCAACGATCTGTTCATCGACGTTAACCCCATTCCCGTCAAGGAAGCGTTGGCCATGATGGGCTATGACGTCGGCGACGTTCGTATGCCGCTTTGGGCCATGCCGCAGGCGAAGCGCGATAAGCTGCGCGCCACGCTCGTGCGCCACGGACTGATCAAGGAATAACGTAAAGCAGGCGGCATTTTGCCGCCTCTATTTTTACAGATAGGAATTATCAATCAGAAAGGAACAATCAAATGATCAACATATTATTAAGCGGCTGCAACGGCGCGATGGGCAGGGTGATCGCCGCACGGGCAGAAGAACGTGAGGATTGCCGCATTTCCGCCGGGCTGGATATCAACACGCAAAGCAACGGTGCGTTCCCCGTGTTTGGCAATGCGGAGGATATCGACGCGCCGGTCGACGTTGTCATCGACTTTTCCCATCCGTCCGCGCTCAGCGGCGTGCTGCGCTATGCGCTCCAGAACAAAAAGCCGATCGTGGTTGCCACAACGGGTCTGAGCGAGGAACAGATCCATTCGCTGCACCTGGCTTCTTCTCAGATCCCTGTTTTCTTTTCGGCGAATATGTCTTTGGGCGTCAACCTCCTCAGCGAGCTTTGCAAAAAGGCTGCCGAAGTGCTCGGCAATGATTTTGACATTGAAATTATCGAGGCGCACCACAACAAAAAGATCGACGCGCCCAGCGGCACGGCGCTGCTGCTGGCCAATGCCGTGAGCGAGGGGCTGAGTTATCAGCCGGTGTATGAATACAACCGTCAGGCAAAGCGCGAAAGGCGCACGAAGCACGAGATCGGCATCCACGCCATTCGCGGCGGCACCATCGTGGGTGAACACGAAGTGATGTTTGCCGGCAACGATGAGATCATCACGCTGCGCCACAGCGCGCGCTCCAAGGCGGTCTTTGCCACGGGCGCCCTCAATGCCGCGCTGTTTTTGCAGCAGCAAAAACCCGGAATGTATTCCATGAAGGATATGATAGCATGATGAAAAAAGCTCTGACTTTGCTTTTGAGCGTGATCCTTGTGTTTTCCGCCGTCTGCATGGCCGGCGCGAAGGAAAACGCACCGGCGGCCTCCCCTGTTATTTTCATTTGCGGGTTCACCGGCTCCGGGCTGTACGATGAGAACGGTTACGAGGTGTTTCCGCCGGTTTACGATATTCCGACGGCGAAGGATATTGTCCGGCTCGTTCCGGCTGTCTTTCTTGGCATGGTGACCGGTCAATACGGTTTGATGAACCGCCTGCTGGCCGAAACCTTCCCCAATCTGCTTCGGGATTTCAACTGCTCCGCCATCAAACCGGACGGGACGGATGATTATCACCTCACGGTTTATTCCCATGAACCGAGCAAGTGCCATTCCCGCGGCACGGATTACACCCTGCGGCAGATCGCCAAGGGTACCGGCGGCTTCCACTATAATTTCTACACCGATTTCCGCCGCAACGTGGTGGATGTTGCCGATGAGCTGGATGAGTTCATCGACGGCGTTCTGAAAGAAACCGGCGCGCAGAAGGTGTCGCTGTTCGGCTACAGTCAGGGCGGTTCGGTCGCGGCGGCATATATGGCCGAATACGGTCATAAGAATCTCCTTGACCGTGTTGCCTTTGTCAATTCGCCGATTTTCGGCACCAAAACGTCATCCTCCGCCATGAACATCCGCAACCTTGATCTGAGCCTGAATTCGCTCATGAAGCTCGGCAAATTCCTCGGCGTTGATATCGGGCTTTTCAACGTGCTGTCAAACCTGATCGACGTGCGCTTCCTCAACGGCGCGCTCAAGGCGTTTGAGGAGGAGTACCTGTTCCCGGTCGCGCTGTATTGGGGCGGCTTGTGGGATATGATACCGATGGACGAGTATGAAGACATCAAGAAAATGCTGCTTGACGAAACGGAGCAGGCGTGGCTGATCGAAAAGTCGGATGAATACCACTATCAGGTCATGGCCAACCTCGACAAGACCATTGCCGCCGCCATGGCGAACGGCACGCAGGTGTCTTTCATCTGTGGCACGGATTGCCGTCTGGTCGCTAACGACAACTATAACGGCGACGGTGTGGTCGACACCTACGGCGCGTCCGGCGCGTATTCCACCACCCACGGCAAGACCTTCCCCGCCGATTATCAGGCAAAGGGAACCGTTTGCGCTGATCCGGCTCACAATCACATTTCGCCCGACCGCAGCATGGACGCATCCACCTGTATGCTGCCGGAACACACCTGGTTCACCATCGGCCACGGTCACTGTCAATATGATGAAGACCCCTACATGGTCGAGCTGCTCACCCACCTGTTCTGCGACGATACGGTCACGGACATCCATTCCGACGAGCGGTTCCCCCAGTTCCACTACGGCACCTCCTACGTCAATTCCGTCGGCATTCGTTTCGGCGATCAGCCTTTCGGTTATCTGAGCGCGAACGATCAGCAGGTCACGCTCACCAATTACTGTGAGGAGGAAATGACGGTCAGGGCGATTTATGTGAACGGGCTGTTGGTTTATGCGCTCAAGCCGATCACGATCGAAGCGGGCGGCGAAGCAAGCGTGAAGCTCAGCTTCCTGCCGAAACTGAAAGCCCATACCGCGGTTAAGATTCGGGTCGATTTCCAGCGGGCGGATCAGAAAATCAAGCTGAATGAAAACGCCATCGTCGTTTACACGGCAAAATAAGATTCAAACCCTGTCAGGTTGAAGCCCGACAGGGTTTTTCATCAGGTCAGATTTTGGTTTTATTGTTGACGGCTTCACCGATGGTGGTGCGTTTTTGCCGCCTGAGCTGTTCGATATATTCGGCAATTCTTTCGTGGACGGAATCAACGTCCTTTTCAAATTCTCTTGCCGACATGCGCAGCACGCCGAACCGAACGGCGGAGAGCTGGATGAGATTGTCGGAGGTCACAACGCGCACGTTGTAATTCTTGCCGATCTCCGCGACCAGCTTTTCAATATAGGCGTCGCCTGTTTCGTGTTCTTTGGTGTAAACGACGTGGATGTTGTTGTGATCCTTCCGGCTGCCGGCGTTGCCGCTCACGCGGTAGGCGTCGAACACCAGCACCAGCTCCGTTTCCACAAAGGATGCGTAGTCGCTCAGCACGTGAATGAGCGTTTCCCGCGCCAGATCCAGATCAAGCTGCGCCAGCCGCTTTAAGTCGGCCCAAGCAAAAATCACGTTATAGCCGTCAATGATCAGATACTTTTTTCGCGGTTTCTCGGGGTTTGTGCTCTCCTGCTCCTGCGCGGGCGGCTTTGGCGTTGGGCGGTAGAGGTTGGAGGTCAGCTTCGGCGGGCCGAATTCGCGCGTCATAATCGCTTCCAGCTCTTTGTCGTCCAGCTGAAAATTCCGCCGGTTGAACACAGGCTCGACCACCTGATTCTGCCGGGAAAGGCAGCTTTCAATGTGCATATAATCCCTGACCTTGTCCCACTTCACCACAAATCCGGCGCCGTGGGAACAGAAGACGGAGTCCGGCGGATTATCCAGATCAGCCTCCGGCTGGTAGGCGTATTCTTTGATGACCTCTTCGGTGTTGTGGCATTCGTCGTAGCCGTCAAAGGTCAAAAACAGCCTGCCCTTGCCGCCGGAATAGGCCGAGACCTCGGTGGCGTAGTGATTCATGGTGACCACCGGGGCGCGGCCGGTCAGCACGCAAAAGCCGTTTTCTTCCTCAGGCTGTGAAACGCTGCCGTGACGGTAACGAATGTCGGTGATCGCCCGGCCGATGAATTCACTCGGTATTTCAAGCCGAAAACGGTAGAACGGCTCCAGCAGCACGGATTTGGCCTGCATCAGGCCGTGGCGCACGGCGCGGTAGGTCGATTGGCGAAAATCGCCGCCCTCGGTGTGCTTGAGGTGCGCCCGTCCGGCGGCGAGTGTGATTTTCATGTCGGTAATCGGCGAACCGGTCAACACGCCGAGATGCTGTTTTTCGTTGAGATGCTCTAAAATCAATCGCTGCCAGTTGCGGTCCAGCACGTCCTCGCTGCACCGGGTGCGAAATTCCAGCCCGCTCCCGCGCGGCAGGGGTTCCAGAATGAGATGCACCTCGGCATAGTGGCGCAGCGGCTCATAGTGCCCGACCCCTTCGACCGTGTCT
>CADBPL010000301.1 GCA_902796535.1 Oscillospiraceae bacterium | reverse complement strand
GCCGGAGAACACGGCGGTGGACAGCGTATCGTTCGCGGTGGCGACCATGCCCTTGGAGCCGAACACCTCGGCACGCTGATCGTAGCCATAGGCCGCTTTGCGGGAATTGTCGATCATGGCCAGCGCGCCGTTGGCGAGCTTCATGGTGATGATGGCGGTGTCAACGTCGCCCTGTTCGCCGATGGCGGGATCGACCAGCACGGCGGAATTGACGTAGATCTCCTCAACCTCGCTGCCCGAAAGGAAACGGACCATGTCGAAATCATGGATGGTCATGTCAAGGAAGATGCCGCCGGACACTTTGATGTAAGCGGGATTGGGGGGCTCGGGGTCGCGCGAGGTGATCTTGACGATGTGAGTTTCGCCGATCTTCCCGGCCTCGACGGCTTCGCGCACGGCGGCGAAGTTGTGGTCAAAGCGGCGGTTGAAGCCGACCTGGAACTTCAGGTTCTTGCCCTCGAGCGCCTTTTTGACGTTGTTGATCTTTTCGATGGAGTGATCAACAGGCTTTTCGCAGAACACGTGCTTGCCCGCGTTGATGGCTTCCACGGAAATGGAGGAATGCGTATCGGTCGAGGAGCAGATGAGCACCGCGTCGATAGCGGGATCTTCCAGAATTTTATGATAATCGGAGTAAATCTCCTTCACGCCGAAGCCCTCGATAAAGGCCTTCGTTTCGTCGTTCATGAACGGATCGGCAACCGCCTTGACCGTTGCGTCCTTGACGCGGTAGGAAATGGATTCCAGATGCACCTTGCCGATGCGGCCCGCGCCGATAATGCCAATATTCAACATAATCGTTTTATCCTCTCTTATTCAAAACTCAGATCGTGCCGTCCCACGTGGAGACTTCGGTGTTTTTCATTTCGTCCTCATCGAACCAGCGCGTGGTGACGCACTTGCTGTCGGTGAAGAAGCGGTACGCGTCCTTGCCCAGGCAGTGCAGGTCGCCGAAGAAGGACTGCTTGTGGCCCGAGAACGGGAAGAAGCCGATGGGCACGGGGATGCCGACGTTCACGCCGACCATGCCGCCGTCGGTGTGGCGGACGAATTCGCGCGCGTAGTAGCCGTTCTGGGTGAAGATGACCGAGCCGTTGGCGTAGGGGTTCGCGTTCATCACGGCAAGCCCCTCTTTGAAGGACTTGACGCGTTTGATGCAAAGCACGGGGCCGAACACCTCTTCATCGCCGATGGTCATATCAGCCGTGACGTTATCGAAAATGGTCGGGCCGACAAAGTAGCCGTTTTCATAGCCTTCGACCACGCAGTTGCGGCCGTCAAGCACAAGGGTCGCACCCTCGGCCACGCCCTTGTCGATGTCGGCAAGCACTTCTTTATAATGCTTTTCGTAGGTGATGGGGCCGAGCTTGGAGGTCTTTTCCCACGCGGGGCCGACCTTGATGGCTTCCGCCTGCTTTTTCAGCTCGGCAACGAACTTGTCGGCGATGGCCTCTTCCACCACGCAGCAGGACAGCGCCATGCAGCGCTGACCGGCGCAGCCGAACGCGGAATTGATCACGCCCGCGGCGGTGCGCTCGATGGGCGTGTCGGCCATGACGAGGGCGTGGTTCTTGGCCTGGGTCAGGCACTGAACGCGCTTGCCCGCTCTGGCGGCTCTTTCATAAATGATCTTGCCGACCGGCGTGGAACCGACGAAGGTGACGCCGCGCACGTCGGGCGAATCGAGGATGGTGTTGATCTCGTTGCGCGAGCAGGTGACGATGTTGACCACGCCGTCCGGCACGCCGGCTTCCTTGTAAAGCCCGGCAATGCGCAGCGCGGTGCGCGGGGTGAGCGTGGCGACCTTGAGCACGATGGTGTTGCCGGTGGCGATGCACACGGGCGTCATCCACCCGAAGGGGATCATCGCCGGGAAGTTGACAGGCACGATGCCCGCGAAAACGCCCATGGATTCCCGATAGAGCGTGGTATCATAGCCCTTGGAGGCGTCCATGACGCTTTCGCCCATCATCAGCGAGGGCACCTGCGTGGCCAGCTCCGTGCCCTCTTTGGCTTTGAGCACGTCGCCTTCCGCCTCCGACCAGACCTTGCCGTTTTCCTGCGCGACGAGGAGGGTCAGCTCCTCCATATGCTCGATGAGCAGATCGCGGATCTTATAGAGGATCTGTGCGCGCTTGATGGCGGGGGTCGCGCTCCAGCCCGGGTAAGCGGCCTTGGCCGCCGCGATGGCCTCGAGCACCTCATCGTTGGTGCAGCAGGGCGCCTGCATGGTC
>CADBPL010000300.1 GCA_902796535.1 Oscillospiraceae bacterium | reverse complement strand
CGCGCAGCCTTCATCCGCGCCGGAAAGCACGTTTTGCGTGTAATATGCGTCCATCATCGCGCCGCTCATCGGGTTGATGATGCCGGCGCTCAGGCCCCGCTGCATCGCCGCGGCAAAAAAGGCGGCGTTGACTTTTTCCCGGCACGGCAGCCCGAAGGAGATGTTGGAAACGCCCAGCACCGTGTGAACACCGAGCCTGTGGCGGATGTCATCCACCGCGCTGAGGGTTTTGACCGCGCTTTCACCGTCGGTGCTGACGGTCATGGCCAGCGGATCGACGATGATGTTTTCACGCGCGATGCCGATTTCATCGCACCGGCGGATGATGCGCTCGGCAATCGCCGTCCTGCCCTGCGCCGTGTCGGGGATCCCCTTTTCATCGAGCGTCAAGCACACAAGCATGGCGCCGTATTTTTTGGCCAGCGGCAAAACATGGCAAAGCGACTCTTCCGAACCGTTGACCGAGTTGATCAGCGGTTTGCCGCAGTAAAGGCGCAGCGCTTTTTCGAGCGCGGCATAATCGCCCGTATCGATTTGCAGCGGCAGCTGCGAAACGCTCTGCACGGTTTTGACGGCGTGCGCAAGCGCGGTCGGTTCGTCGATGCCGGAAACGCCGACGTTCACATCCAGCACGTCGGCGCCCGCCCGCTCCTGCCGCACCGCTTCTTCGCACAGATAGGCAAAATTGCCGCTGAGCAGCGCTTCCTTCAGCCGGGGCTTGCCGGTGGGGTTGAGGCGTTCGCCGATGAGGATCGTTTTATTTTGGAAAAAAACAGTTTGGGTGCGGGAGGAAACAAAGCTCGCGCGGGCGGCGTTATCCGGCAGCCGCAGCGGCATGTTCCGGCAGGTATCGACCACTGCCTTTAAATGGGCGGGCGTGGTGCCGCAGCAGCCGCCCACCGCCGCGCAGCCCAGACGCACCAGCTCCGCGATGCGCTGCGCGAAATCGGCGGGTGAAAGCGTGTAGGTCGTTTGGCCGTTGATAACGGTTGGCAGCCCGGCGTTGGGGTTCATCAGCACGGGCAGGCGGGTGAAGCCAAGCAGCGTCGGGGCAAGCTCGACCATTTTATCCGGCCCGAAGCCGCAGTTCAGCCCCACAAAATCCGCGCCCAGGCTTTCGATCTGAGCGGCGGCGGTGACGATATCCGCGCCGTTGAGCAGCCGCCCGCTTTCATCGACCGTGAAGGTCACCCCAACGGGCAGCGCACTGTTTTCTTTGGCGGCAAGCAGCGCCGCTTTGATTTCATAAGGGTCGGTCATGGTCTCGATGAGGATCAGATCCGCCCCGTTGAGCGCCCCGCAGCGCACCACGCGGGCAAAGCGCGCATAGGCTTCTTCAAACGTCATTTCGCCCAGCGGCTCGAGCAGCTGCGCCGTGGTGCTGATATCCAGCGCCGCCAGCGCGTCACGCCCGCATTCGGCAATCGCCTCACGGACAATCTTCATGCCCGCCGTTACGATCTCCTCGGCGGAATACGCCCCGTCGGTCGCAGCGCCGAAGGTGTTGGCGGTGATGATGTCGCACCCCGCGTCAAGATAAGCGCGGTGTACGCTTTTGACTTTTTCCGGTTCTTCGATCGACCAGCTGTCCGCCCGTTTGCCGGCCGGCAGACCGAGCGACTGAAGCACGGTACCCATGCCGCCGTCGCAAAATACAAGGCGGCGGCCTAAAACGTCGGATAATTTCATACGTTGGTCCCCTGTTTGCCGATGATATCGGAGAGATTGTTCATGATCGCCCGCGCAATATCGGGCTTGTTCATGGTGTAAATATGGATGTTGTTCACGCCGCTGGCCACCAGATCGATGATCTGATTGGTGGCAAAGGCGATGCCCGCCTGCTTCATGGCGGCGGGATCATCGGCGAAACGGTCGCAAATGGCGGTCAGCTCCAGCGGGATGCCGCAGCCGGAAAGCTTGACGATGCGCTCGATCTGGCTGCTCTGCGTGACCGGCATGACGCCCGCCACCAGCGGCACGTGGATGCCTGCGGAACGAAGATGATAGGCAAATTTGTAAAACACGGCGTTGTCGAAAAACATCTGGGTGGTGAAAAAGCGGCAGCCGCTGGCCACCTTGCGCTTTAGCCCGTCCAGATCGGCCGCGAGGCTCCGGGATTCGGGGTGACATTCGGGGTAGCAGGCGCCGCCCACGCAAAAATCACCCTGCGAGGCGATGAGCTCCATCAGCTCGCTGGCGTGGCGGAATTCACCCAGCGGCGCGTCGGAGGCGCGGTCGCCGCGCAAAGCCAGAATGTTTTCGATGCGGTTCTTTTTGAGCGCCTCGATCACGTTCAGCACCTTTTCTCTGGCGGAAGAATAACATGTTAAATGCGCCAGCGCCGTGACGCCGTTTTCCTCCGCCGCGCGCACCAGATCGACCGTGTGGTCGCTCGTGCCGCCGCCCGCGCCGTAGGTGACGCTGATGAACGACGGATCCAGCGCCGCCACCTCGCGCACGATCTGCTTGGCGCCGGTGAGCTGGGTGAATTGCTTGGGCGGAAACAGCTCGCAGGAAACATTCACTTTGCCGTTATTGAGAATATCGATGACTTTCATCTTCACACCTTCTCTGTTGTTGACGATTGGGGGGCGCGGACCGCGCCGCAGCATTGTTCAATTCATAAATATAACATGTTTTTCCGTCAATTGCAAATCCTTTCGCGTTGTTTTTCGCAAAATGCACCGGACAGTCATTTTCGTTATTGCTGTTCAGTAAATATTAACAAATCCTGCCTTGACTTTTTCAGGCGGTTTTTTTAAACTGAATCCAGTATCAGTGGAGGTGTGTCATGAAATATCTGTTCTTAGCGCTTTTTGTCTTTTTCAGCGCTGTCCACCTGATCGACTGCTACAGCAGCAAGCGAAGAAGCAGCGCCAAAACCAAACCGTTTCTGGTGCCGCTGATTCTTTGCTATTACCTGTTTTCGGTCAACGTGCCGACCTGGCAGCTGGTCGCGGCGCTGGTTGCCAGCTGGCTGGGCGACGTGCTGCTCATCCCCAGCGGTCAAAAGTATTTCGTGCTCGGCGGCAGTGCCTTCACCGCCGCTCACATTTTCCTGATCGATCTCTATCGCTGTCACATCACGTTTTCCTCCGTCAGGCCGCTGATCGTGGTCGCGGCGGCGGTGGTTTACGCTGCGGTGATCGCTTTTGCCTGCCGCCTGCTGTGGCAATACCTCGACGGATTCACCCGCTTTGCCATGATCACCTACCTGTGCGTCAACACGGGCATGAACCTGTTTGCGCTCATGCAGCTGCTCTCCCACCCCGGCCTTGCGACGGCGCTCACCTTCCTCGGCGCGATCCTGTTTTTCACCTCCGACGTGGTGCTGTTTATCGTGCGCTTCCACAAACGGCCGAGCTTCATCTGGAAACGCCATTTCGTGATCATGGCCACCTATATCGCCGCCGAATTTCTCATCACGCAGGGTATGCTCCTGCTGGGTTAAGCTGTTATAAAATGCTGAATCAGGAACTGCCATGGGCGACTGTGGCAGTTTTTTGAAATTCCCTTGCCGGTCTGATCACCAATGGAGGATAAGGGCATGATCATAGAATTCTTCGGTTTGCCCGGTTCCGGCAAAACCGCCAACATGAAAGAACTGCTGCGGCATTACGGCGCTGACGCACAGCAGGTTTTGCCCGACCACGGGGCGCTGAAAAACGTGCGGCTTGTTTTTTCGACAGAATTCTTCGCTTTTCTCCGCAAAATCCTCGGGCTTTGGCTGCGCAAAAAGCACAAGGTGCACTATGATCTTACCACGCTGTACTATTATTCGCTGCTGTATCTGGCTTATATGAAGCTGCGTGAAGAGCGCGGCACGCGGTTTTTTGTGCTGGATCACGGTCTGGTGCAGTGCCTCTCCTCGCTGGCGTGGGATGAGCCGAAGCTCTATGAAAAATGCGGCGCTGTGTTTCAGCATATCAGCCGTTATTTCAAAGCAGAGATTCGTTTTGTTTTTACCGACTACGAAAATGACGACATTTTGGTCAAGCGCATTCAAACGCGGGAATACGACGTGCGCTTAAAACATTTTGCGCCCGAGGACGCCAAACGTGTGCTGCAAACTCAGCGGCTTTTTTTTGCGCAGGCGGCCGCCGCGCTGCAGGCCGATTTTTCCGTTTTGGCGCTGGATTCCACACGGCCCCTGTCGGAAAACACCGAACGGCTCTGCCGCGCGCTTGACGAGCCGGGCTGAACCGCAAACATGAAACAAACCAAGGATGAACGGTTCGCTGATCATGAAACAGTTTTTCAAAAAAATCACCAATAACGCCTACAGCTTCTCGGTGGTGACCAAGGTTCTTTCCGTGCTCATCGGCTTTGCCTACACAGTGGTCTACACCCGCTATCTGGGCAGAGAGCTGCGCGGCACCGCCTCGGTCATCAACAACTACGTGGAGCTGGCGACGCTGTTTTTGTGTTTGGGGATGCATCAGGCTTACCCCTATTTCAAAAAGAAAACGGGCGTCGGCCCCTACCATGAATACATCAACAACATTCTGGCCGCCGTGCTGGCCTACGGGGGCGCGGCTGCGGCGGCTGCGGCGTTTTTCTGGGTTCGCCATGCCGTCAGCGCCTGCGTGATCGCGGTGCTGATCCCGCTTTCCATCGCGGTGCGCGAGCTGAACTATGTGGTGATGATCGAAAACCCGAAGGTGCGCAACGCCACGCAGATCGGGCTGGAGGTTTTCGATATCCTCTTTTTGCTCGCGCTGTTTCTGCTCACCAAAGCAAATTACTTTTACTGCGTGCTGTTCCTGCTCGTGCGCGGCGCCGCTTCTTTTGTGCTGGCCGTTCAAAACCTGCGCGTGCCGCTGAACACCCTTCGCCCGACGTTTCACGGCATCGGCAAATATGTGGCCTACGGTTTTTTGCCGATGCTCACGCTGGTGCTCATGGAGATCAACTACAAGGTCGATATCCTCATGCTGGAATGGATGGGCGTTTTCAAAGGCGACATCGGCGTGTATTCACTGGGCGTGATGCTGGGGCAGAAGCTGTGGCTGATCTCCGACGCGCTGCGCGATATTCTCACCTCCAAGCTCGCCGGCGGGCGCTCCAAAGAGGAGGTCTGCCGCATCACAAGACTCGGGTTCGGCGTCACCTTTTTGTTTGTGCTGGGCATGGCAGTGATCGGCCGGCCGCTCATCGGCTTTGTTTACGGCGCGGAATTCCGCGGCGCCTACACGGTGTTTCTGAACATCAGCCTGGGCGTGCTGGGCATGGTGTTCTATAAAATGATCTACTCCTACAATGTGGTGCACGGCCACAAAAAAACCAATTTTATTTTGCTGCTTCTGGCCGCGATGGTCAACATCGTGCTCAATTATTTTTTCATTCAGCGCTGGTCCATCAACGGCGCCGCCATTGCCTCAACGGTGTCCTACACCGTTTGCGGCCTGAGTTTCCTGATCTTTTTCGTTCACGAAACCAAATCTTCACCGCGCGACCTGCTGTTTTTCAAAAAGCAGGACGTCACCGAACTGATCCATTTCATAAGGAAGTGATCGCTCATGCTGACTGTATCCGAAAATCTGCTTAACGCGCTGGAAGAAACCGGCGTGCGTTACCTTCACTGGAAGGGCAACTGCCACTATCTCGACGGCTTTAACGGAAAGGGCGACATCGACCTGCTCGTGCACCGCGACGACAGCGAAAAAATGCGCGCGCTGCTGCGCGGGCTGCATTTCATCAACCCGAAAACGCAGTCCTTCCTGCAAAACGACCACATTGAAGACTGGCTCGGGTTTGATAAAAAATACGGCGTCATGATCCACCTGCATTTGTATTACGAGATCGTGTTCGGGTCGCATTTCCTCAACGAATACACCTTTCTCCCCTATGAGCAATGCTTTGCGCAGGCGGTCACGGCTGAGGACAGCCTGTGCCGCCAGCAGAACCCGGCCATCGAATACGCGCTGCTGCTGTGCCGTGTGGCCGAAGGCGCCATAAAAGACAGCAAAAAGATCGAGGGCAACCGCCAATATCTGATCCACCGCATCGAAGAAGAGCCGTTCCTTGCCACGATGCGCCAATGCGGCCTGACCGGGGAGGACGCGCAGGCGCTCTTTGCCACGACGCAGGATGAAGAATGCGACGTGGACGACGTGCGGGAGATCCTGACCCTTCTTTACGAAAAAAACACCTCGTTCGCCGGGTTGAAAATTCTGCGCAGAAAAGCCGTTTACGCCATTCGCAAGCGGCGCCGGGTGGGTTCCGTGGGCTTCTTCACCAAAAAGAGGCTGCGCAACGGCGGCTACATGATCGCCTTCATCGGGCAGGACGGCGCGGGCAAGACCCGCGTGACCTCCGACATGGCGGGCTGGCTGCGCCAAAAATTAGAGGCGCGCCGGTTCTACCTCGGCAGCGGGGAGGGCTATTATTCCCTGCAGCGCGATCTGCTCAAGACCCTGCCGAAAAGCGGCTTGTTCAAGCTGCTGCGCGGCATTCTCGCGCTGTCGGATCAGCTGCATATCGCCAAGCGCTGCGTCAAGCAGCTCAAGCGCGCGCAGGTGTATGCCGTGCAGGGCGGCGTCGCGCTGTTCGACCGTTACCCGCAAACGCAGTTTCCCGGCCTGTGCGACGGCGCCAAGATCCGCGAAAACCTGCTGCCCAAGGCGGAAAACGGGCTGATCCGCGCCATCACGCTGCGCTACGCCAAGCGCGAAGAAAAAGCGCTGAAAAAAGCGGTGCGCATTCAGCCCGATCTGGTCATCAAGCTCATGCTCACCACCGAGGAATCGCTGCGGCGCAAACCGCGCGAGAAGCCCGAAAACGTGCAGAAAAAGCACGAGATCGTCAAGGAGCTTGCCTTTCCGAAATCCCGCGTGGTCGTCGTGGACGTGATGAAGGAATACGGCGCCGAAACAGTGGAGATCAAAAACATCATCTGGAAAAAACTGCATTAAGGAATTCCGCCGCATGGTGCGGCACGCAAGACACCTCAAGAGGCAAGACCGCTTCGGCTGCCGTTTGAGGCGTCTTCTTTTTTCACAATTTTTGACGGAAAAGT
>CADBPL010000299.1 GCA_902796535.1 Oscillospiraceae bacterium | reverse complement strand
GCGGAAAAGCCGGAAGCGAACAGGCCGCCCGCCAGAATGCCGATGAACAGCGAGGAATAAACCTCTTTGGTGACCAGCGCAAGGCCGATGGCGATCAGCGGCGGAACGAGCGCCATAAAGGTGGAATAGTAGGCGCCGGACTGCACGGTCCCTTCACCGCCGCAATCCTCACAGGGAACGGTTTCATACTGACAGGTTCCTTCGTTGAATAACGCGACCACACCGCTGCCTTCGCAGGCGTCGCAGTCGATCTGCTTGCCGCCGCCGCGCAGAGCGACGCCGAGCACGACCACTAAAATAAGGGCGAGCGCGATGGCAACGATCTTGCCGACCATGCCTTTTTTCATGTTTTTTTCTCCTTTTCAGTGAATTTTACGATAGGGGCAAAACGATTGTAATCCTATTTTCCGAAAAAGACAATATGTTTTCGCAAAAAACCAACTCAGAGCACGATCTCGGTCTTGCCCGCCGCAATCTCGCGCACCGTGTCGCCGACGGTGACCGTGGCGGTGCAGCCCGCGGGCACGACAAAGGTGTAGCGAATTTTGTCGCCCTCATATTGCCAGCCGCTCTCGATGCGGCCGCAGCGGCTTTCCAACGCGGCCTTGGCGTAGGAGAGGCGTTCGTCGGGGTACGGGTGGAACAAAATGTGCTTGTAGCCGGGGTTTTCCGGGTCGGGGTTGATGCCCGCCACGCCGCCGAACAACCAGTCGCACACCGCGCCGTAGGCATAGTGGTTGAACGAGTTCATATCCTTGCTCCACATGGTGCCGTCGGGCCTGATGCCGTCCCAATGCTCCCAGATGGTGGTGGCGCCCTGCGTGATCGGGTAAAGCCAGCCGGGATATTCGCGGCGCAGCAGAATGGTGTAGGCGGTTTCGGAATAGCCATACCGGCACAGCACGTGGTTGAGATAGGGCGTGCCGACAAAGCCGGTTTTCAGGTGGCCGCATTCGCTCACCAGCCGGTTGAGCTGAGCGGCAACCTTCGGGCGGTCTTCTTCGGGGCAAAGGTCGAAGGCAAGGGTCAGCACGCAGCCGGTCTGCCCGTCGACCTTCATCACGCCGTTTTCCATATAGGCGCGGCAAAACGCCGCCTTGATCTGCGGGATGCGGGCTTCGTAATAGGACACGTCCAACCCGAGCACGTGGCCGGCGTTGACCAGAAGCTGCGTCGAATAGGCAAAGAACGCCGTGGCGAGCACGTCGTTTTTCGTTTTGTCGTCGTCCAGATTCAGCCAGTCACCAAAATGCCACTCGCCCTGCCACAAATCGTCGGTCGAATGCTGATCCATATAATCGACCCATTTTTTCATGCTGCGGAACTGGCGCAGCAGCAGCGCCCTGTTGCCGTAGGCCAGATACATCTGCCACGGGATGATGGTGGCGCAATCCGCCCACGCGGAGGAGCCGCCCCCGCGGTCGGAGAAGGTGTTGGGGATGACG
Organism: Oscillospiraceae bacterium; assembly: GCA_902796535.1. Classification (GTDB taxonomy): domain Bacteria; phylum Bacillota; class Clostridia; order Oscillospirales; family Acutalibacteraceae; genus UBA8612. Next base: position 1,625 of record CADBPL010000299.1, on the reverse strand, counting down.
TTGGGCACCTGACCGTTGGCATACTGGTCATAAATCAGGTCTTCCAGCCACTTGTCAAAGAATTTTTCCACGTCAAAAATCAGCGCCGCCGTGCGGGCAAACGCCTGCGCGTCGCCCGTCCAGCCCAGGCGCTCGTCGCGCTGCGGGCAGTCGGTTGGCACGTCAAGGAAGTTGCCCTTCTGCCCCCAGACCGTGTTTTTGAAAAGCTGATTGACCATGGGGTCGGAGCACTCGAACCAGCCGGTGCGTTTGAGATCGGAATGGACCACCACGGCGGTGAAGTTGTCAAGTCTGACTTCCTCCGGCCAGTTTTCCAGCCGGATGAAGCGGAAGCCGTAGAAGGTATGCGTCGGCTTGTGGGTGTGGGGCTTGCCGTCGCAGATGAAGCGCATTTCCTGCTTGGCGGAACGCAGGTTTTCGGTGTAGAAATTGCCGGCGGCGTCGAGCACCTCAGCGTGCTTGATGCAGCATTCGTCGCCCGGTTTGCCGCAGATATGGAATTCCACATAACCCGTCACTTCCTGACCGAAATCGATCACGGTCTCGCCCAGCGGCGTGGTGATGAGCTTTTGCGCGGGGAAGCGCTCGTGGGTGACCACGTCTTCGCCCTGCTGCGGCACCAGATAGTTGGCCGCCAGCGAAGATTTGACGGCGTGGCGGTCAAACGAGGGCGTGAAGTTCGCGTCGTAGATCTCGCCGTCATAAATGGTACTGAAACGGATCGGGCTTTCGGAAACCAGCCACGATTCGTCAGTCCGGACGTACTCGACCGAGCCGTCCGTTTTGGTGATGGCCAGCGAAGCGATCACCGGCAGGGCGCTGGAACCGTTGGCCTGAAAGCTGTTGAACTTCGTCCAGCCGAGGCCGACGGAGATCTCCAGCACGTTTTTGCCGGGCTTCAATGCGACATCATAATTCTGGAACTGGATGCGGTTGCTGTAGCTCGTCCAGCCCGGCGCCATGACCCAGCGGCCGACCTCTTCGCCGTTGAGGAACGGCTTGTAGGCGCCGTAGGCCGACACGGACCAGACCGCCGAACGAACGTCGCTGCACTCGATCTCCTTGCGGTACAGGGCGACGCCGTTTTCCAGCGGTTCGGGGAATTCGATGAAACGCGCGCGGTAAATGTGCTCTTTCACGATAATGCCTCCTCTATTTCATTCAACCGTTGGGTTGATTCTTCCCAGGTTTCCATCAGTTCTTCCACACGCCGGTCAAGCTGAGAGATTTCTTCAGTGAGCGCGAGAACCTTTTCATAATCGGCCGACACGGCCGGATCCTGCAATTCTGCGTTGGCCTGTGTGATGCGTTCCTCGCAGGCGGCGATCTCCTGTTCAGTTCTTTGCAGCAGCGTTTTCAGCTTGCGGCGTTCGCTTTCCCGCTCTTTATTGAGCTTGTAGACGTTCACCTTCGGCGCCGCTTTTTCCTGCCTGACGGCGTCCTGCTTCCGTTCCTCCATGCGGCGCAGATAATCATCATAATCGTTGCCGAAGGGCTCGACGCCGCCGGGGTTCAGGCGCAGGATGCGCGTGGAGATTTTGTTGATAAAATAACGGTCGTGCGAAACGATGAGCATGGTGCCGTCATAATCAAGCAGCGCCTGCTCGAGCGCCTCGCGCGAGGTG
>CADBPL010000298.1 GCA_902796535.1 Oscillospiraceae bacterium | reverse complement strand
GTCATCGGCGGCATCGGCTCCATCCCCGGCGCCATGCTCGGCGGCGTGCTGCTCGGCCTGATCGAAAAAATCTGCCTGAGCATTCCCGTCATCGCGCCCTACACGACCTCGATCGAGTTCAGCTTGCTGATCGTGATTTTGCTCGTCAAGCCCATCGGGCTGCTCGGCAAAAAAATCAGAGAGAAGGTGTGAGTATGAGCCGCTTTATCGCCAACGTCAGAAAAGTGTTCAAATTCAAATACATTGTCAACTGGCTCCTGATCGCCGCCGCCCTCGTTGTGCTGATTCTTCTGAGTAATGCCGGCGCGCTTGACCGCTCCACCACGGGGCTGCTCTCCAAAATCGCTTACAGCATCATTCTGGCCACCTCCCTCAATCTGGTGGTCGGCTTTCTGGGCGAGCTGAGCCTTGGCCACGCCGGGTTTGCCTGTCTGGGCGCCTACATCGGCACGTTTGCGGCCGGCCTGCTGCGTGAATCCATTGACAACAAGCTCGTCGTCTTCATTCTCGCCATGTTCATCGGCGGCGCGGTTGCCGCCGTGTTCGGCTTCATCATCGGCCTGCCGGCGCTGCGCTTAAAGGGCGATTACCTTGCCATTGTCACGCTGGCATTTGGTGAGATCGTCCGCAACATTTTCAAAAACCTGCCCATGTTCGGCGGCGCGATGGGTTACGCCTCCAAAACCTACAACCAGAAAGAGCTGTTCATCATCGCGTTCGTGGCGGTCATTCTCGTGCTCATTCTGATGCAAAATCTCATCCGCAGCAAGCACGGCCGCGCCATCACCGCCATTCGCGACAATGAGATCGCCGCGCGCGCCATGGGCGTCAACGTCACGTTCTACAAGCTGTTCGTGTTCGTTATCGCCGCGTTTTTTGCCGGCATCGCGGGCGTGATCTACGGCCACTTCACCACGCCCATTCTCTACACAAAATTCGATTACAACTTTTCCATCGAGATCCTCGTCATGGTCGTGCTCGGCGGCATGGGCAGCATCAACGGCTCCATCATTTCCGCCACGCTCATCACCATCATCAACTTTGAACTGCAGGCCAGACTTTCCGGCGACCTTGCCGCGGTGCGCACGCTGGTCTACGCCATCATCCTGATCCTGATCGTGATTTTCAACAACGCACCGGCTCTGAAACCGATCAAGGAGCGGTTCGGGTTGAGCGGCATAAAAGAAAAGCTGCTCGCCAAAAAGGCGAACGGCGCGACCGCAAAGGAGGGCAGGAACAATGGCTGATCTGATGCTCGAAACCAAAAACCTGGGCATTTCCTTCGGCGGCCTGAAAGCCGTGCAGGATGTGAACCTGCAAATCAAAAAGAATGAACTGTACGGTCTGGTCGGCCCCAACGGCGCCGGCAAAACCACGGTGTTCAACATGCTCACGGGCGTTTACCAGCCCACAACAGGCACCTTTTATCTGGACGGCGAAGAGCTGAAGGGCAAAAGCCAGGAAAAGATCAATCACAAGGGCATTGCCAGAACATTCCAGAACATCCGCCTGTTTGACAATATGTCCGTCATCCGCAACGTGCTCGTGGCGCTGCACAACCGGCCCGAATTCAAATACACCCCCTTTGACGCCATGCTGCACACGCCCCGTTATTACGACGTGGAGGTGCGTATGCGCGACAAGGCCAAAGAGATCCTCGACGTGTTCGGCCTGCTCGAAGAACGCAACAACTTAGCCTGCAACCTCTCTTACGGCACACAGCGGCGGCTTGAAATCGCCCGTGCGCTCGCCACCAGCCCCAAGCTGCTGCTGCTTGATGAGCCGGCAGCCGGCATGAACCCCAACGAAACAGCCGAGCTGATGGAGATCGTCAAAAGCATTCGCGATCGGTTCGACCTGACTGTTCTGCTCATTGAACACGATATGAAATTTGTTTCCGGCCTGTGCGACCGCGTCACCGTGCTCAACTTCGGCACCACGCTCGCGCAGGGCACCACCGCCGAGGCGCTCAACGACCCCGAGGTCATTCGCGCCTACATAGGAGGGTAACGTATGGCATTGCTTGAAGTGAAAGATTTAGACGTCTATTACGGCATGATCCAGGCGATCCGCGGCATCAGCTTTGAGGTGAACGAGGGCGAGATCGTCACCCTCATCGGCGCCAACGGCGCCGGCAAAACCACCACCATGCAGAGCATCATGGGGCTCGTGCCGATCAAGCGCGGCACCGTGACCTACAACGGGCAGGATATCACCAGGCTGCCCGGCCACAAGATCGTTCATCTGGGCATGACACAGGTGCCCGAGGGCAGGCGCATTTTTCAGCAGCTGACCGTTTACGACAACCTGCTCATGGGCGCTTACACCGTGAAGGACAAAAAGCAGGTGCAGCGTGACGTGGACGAGATCTGCTCCCGCTTTGAAATTCTGGGTGAACGCAAAAACCAGATCGCCGGCACGCTTTCCGGCGGCGAACAGCAAATGCTCGCCATGGGCCGCGCCATGATGAGCCACCCGAAGCTGCTCATGCTCGACGAACCGTCCATGGGTCTTTCGCCGCTGTTTGTCGACAAGGTGTTCGACATCATCAAGGAGTATCACAAAAGCGGCTGCACGATTCTGCTCGTGGAACAAAACGCAAAAAAGGCGCTCTCCATTGCGGACCGCGCTTATGTGCTCGAAACCGGCAGCATTTCGCTGAGCGGTACGGCCAACGACCTGCTCCACGACGAAGCGGTCAAAAAAGCCTATCTGGGCGCCTGATCGATTCCTCAAACGATCAGGGCTGTTGCATTTCGATGAAGACGACGTTTTCTTCACTCGAAATGTAACAGCCCTTTTTGCATATTATTCGGCTTTTCGGTTCACAATAGCAAAGACGATATTTGTGAAGGGAGAGCGCCCCGGGCGCGAAACGATTATGGACATTGAATTCAAACGAACCGGCAAACCGATTTGGCGAAGAACAGGATTGTATGCGGCGGTTTTGCTGTGCGTGAGCGCAGTCGGCTTCGGCTCCTATCTGGCCACGCGCAGCGACGTTCCCTCCGTGGAAGCAACGACAGCTGCGCACGGCGGCGACGGTGAAATCTTCATGCTGCCGGAGGAACCGCTCGACGTGGTTGAACCGCAGACGCAGCAGATCCTTCTCACAGAGCCGCCCACCAAAGCGGAAGAGACCACCAGGGCGGATAACCTGCCGTTTACGGGCGATTTTGGCCTGCCGGTCGGCATGGAGATCCTAAAGGATTATTCCGACGGTGAAATGCTTTATTCGCAAACCATGAACGATTGGCGCGTGCACAACGGCATTGATTTCACCGGTGAACAAGGCTGCGAGGTGCGCGCCATTCAGCGGGGCAAGGTCAAGGCGGTCTATGACGACGAGCTGTGGGGCACAGTGGTCGAGATCGATCACGGCAATGAAATGATTGTAAAGTATTGCGGCTTGTCAAAACCGTCGGTTTTGCCGGTCGGCGCCGAAGTCAAAGCGGAGCAGGTGATCGGCAAGCTCGGCGAGATCCCCGTAGAATCGGCAGATGAACCGCATTTGCACATGGAGATCACGGTCAACGGCAAGATTGTTGACCCACTGGCCGCCATGAACCGCGGTGAGTGAAAGCGACAAGGGATCGGCCTTTACGAGCCGATCCCCTTTTCATTTTTTCACAGGCAGCGCCTTGCGTTTATACAATTTGGAAAAGGTAAAATTTCAAATATTCCGTCTCCGGCACGCCCCACAGAATGGGGTGATCGGGAGCCTGCCTGCGCCCTTCGATCTGCTTAAGGCTCACGCCCGCCTCCTGCGCCGCCTCGGCCAGCATTTGGCGGAACAGCTCGTCCGTCATGAAATGGGAGCAGGAACAGGTGGCCAGATAGCCGCCGCGGGGCAAAAGATGCATGGCCCGCTTGTTGATCTCCTTATAGCCGCGGTAAGCGCTTTTGACCGTGGCGCTGCTTTTGGTGAACGCAGGCGGGTCGAGGATGATATAATCATAGGCGCGCTCACGGCTGTTGTCCAACGCGGTGAGCAGCTCAAACAGGTCGGCGCGCCGGAATTCCATGTTGGCTTCCAGCCCGTTGAGGTCTGCGTTACGCCTCGCCTGCGTGAGCGCGTCGGCGGAAATATCCACGGCGCAAACCTTTTTTGCGCCCGCCTTGGCTGCATTGAGAGCAAACGCTCCGGTGTGGGTGCAGCAATCAAGCACCGTGCGGCCTTTTGCGATTTTGGCGGCAGCCAGACGGTTGTATTTCTGGTCGAGGAAAAAGCCGGTTTTCTGGCCGTTGATGTAATCCACGTCGTAGCGGATCCCGTTTTCGGTGATGAGCACGTGGCCGTTCAAATCATTCGCCAATCCGAACCCGTTCACAAACCCCTTGCCGGTGGGCAGCCCCTCCTTGAGCCGGATGGCAGCCTCGTTGCGCTCATAGATCGCGTGAACGGTCACGCCGTATTCCTGCCGCAGCGTTTCGACCAACGCGCGGTAGATCCATTCTTTTCTCTGTTCGATGCCAAGGCACAGCACCTCGGTCACCAGAACGTCTTCAAACCGGTCGACCGTTAAACCCGGCAGGCCGTCCGCCTCGCCGAAGATCAGGCGGCAGCAGGCAAAGTCCTCCCCCATTACAGCCTTGCGGTAGGCAAGCGCATAGCTGACACGGCGGGCAAAAAACGCCTCGTCGAAGCGGTCGTTGGTGTTGCGTGAGAGCAGCCGCACGCGGATTTTGGAATGGTCGTTCACAAAGCCCGCGCCGAGCCACCTGTCCTTTTGGGAATAGACGTCCACGATTTCACCGTTTTGGTATGCGCCGCTCACGGCGGTAACCTCCTCACCGTAAACCCACGGGTGCCCGGCGCGCGCGGCGCGTTCCGCCTTGGGGGTAACGGTCAAACGGGGATATTCTCTTGGCATGAGCTTTCACCGCCTTTTTCTTTCTGACGCTTGCGCGTTCTCAGCAAATAAACGATAATGGAGCACACGACGATGGTTTCATTCGCCACGCCGGCATAGGAATGATTGACGAGGTTATAGGTGAACCAGCTGGCGGAAACCGGCAGGGTGAGCAGCTTGAGGCGTTTGGTGTCGGATTGCCAGTTGGCGCAGGTGGTGAACACACCGCCGATCAGCGGCAAAATGCTCCATCCGTTTTCCCATGTAAGAGCAGTGCTGACGACGGAAACGGCAATGAACGCGATCGGAATCCATTTGCTGTTCCACCTCGTCTCGCTTTTAAAGGAGTAGACGACGCAGCGAATCAGGTTGACGGCGTTGAGCGCCACGCCGGTCGGCTTACCCAAAACGGCAAAGTGGCAGCACCACAGCAGTGAGCAAAACACGAGCAGCAGCAGAATGGTGCGCTGTTTTTTGAACTGATAGGTGAGCATCACGGTGAACATGGCGCAAAAGCCGAGCGCCTGCGCGATCACGAAGGAATGAGCGGTAAAGAAAGAAAGCATATCAGTTTGTACCCTCTGTCATCAATTTCGGCAAATACTATAGCATATCCGCTCCCCGCGGTCAAGAAAGAACCGGATTCTTCAAAAAAACTTGTGTGAAATCCTTGACAAAACGCGCAAAATCGGTTAAAATGTCAAATTGTTCAGCGAAAAAATGAATCTGATCCATTAGCTCAGTCGGTAGAGCACTTGACTTTTAATCAAGGTGTCCGGAGTTCGAATCTCCGATGGATCACCAAAAAGCAGACGATGCCTTGGCGTCGTCTGCTTTTTTTG